>JBFWQN010000016.1:0-23122 GCA_050249405.1 Hyphomicrobiaceae bacterium
CGTGATCGCGGCGCCGCCGGAGGCCGTGTTCGCCAACATCAACGATTTCCACAACTGGGACGCGTGGTCGCCCTGGGCGAAGCGCGATCCCAATGCCAAAGCGACCTTCTCGGGCGCGCCCGCCGGCAAAGGCGCCGTGCTCGGCTGGTCCGGCAACAGCGATGTCGGCGAAGGCTCGATGACCATCGTCGAGAGCCGGCCTGCCCAGGCGGTCGGCATCAAGCTGGCGTTCGCGAAGCCCATGCAGGGCGAGGCCGATGCGGCTTTTGCACTGAAGCCCGAGGGTAGCGGCACCCACGTGACCTGGACGCTCAATGGCCGCTCGAGCTTCATCGACCGTGCAATCTGCACCCTCATGGGTGGCATGGAGCGCATCCTCGGCCCCGACTACGAGAAAGGCCTCGCCAATCTCAAAGCCGTGACCGAGGCCCAGAAAGGCTGACCGCCCGCCACCATCCCGCAGAAGCTGGAGGTCCGGAGGAAGTGCCTCCGGACGGTGGCATGGGGAAGCCTCAGGTCATCAGCCCACCGCAACGCGTCCGACGACCGCCGTCTGCTCCTCGAGGATCGCGTCGGCGATCTTCTCGGCGGTCATGAGCGTCGGGAAGTTGGTATTGGCACATGGCACGATCGGGAAGATCGATGCATCGCAGATGCGAAGCCCGCGGATGCCGCCGCGAACGCGGCCGCGATTGTCCACGACAGCCATCGGATCGCCGTCGGCGCCCATGCGGCACGAGCAGGAGGCGTGCCAGACTCCGATGGCGGCCTTGCGCACGAATGCTTCCAACGCCTCGTCGTCGCGCATCACCTGATCGAAGGTGAAGCCCTCGGTGATGACGTTGTTGATGAGATAGGTCCTGAGCGCCCCGGGGATGTCCATCACGCGGCCGGCGATCTGGGTGATCAGCTTGTTCTTCGTGTTGACGATGCCGAGCGCGCGAACCCTGTCTGAGTAGGTGGCGGGGAACGGGTCGGTCGTCACGGCCTGCATGACGGGCGTCGCGTAGAGATTGCCCATCATGCGGAAACCGGTCATCAGGCGGTCTAGATCGCGCTTGTCCGAGAGCAGATTGAACTCGACCAGAGGCTCCTCCCGCCAGTCCTTCGAGGTGAGCTTGACCTCGCCGCGCTCCGAGCAGGTGCGGTTGACGAAGATGAGGAACGACGAGATGCGCTCTCCGACCGCGTGCCACGCGGACTTCGTCACCGAGACCGCGAACATGTCGCCGGGTGGGATGCCGTCGATGTTGGAGGAATAGCGCAGGCCCACCTGCAGGTGGCGCCGCGTGAACTCGTTCATGCGCGCATGCGCCTTGGTGTAGGCCGACACGGCGATCGACGGGTGGTCCATCAGCTGCTGGCCGACGCCCGCGAGCGCCGCGCGGACCTCGATGCCGAGCTCTTTCAGGTGCCCCACCGGCCCGATGCCTGCGCGCATCAGATGCGCAGGGGAATGGATGGCACCAGACGACAGGATCACCTCTTTCGCGCGGAATTCCTGCGGCCGACCTTTGACGCGCGCCTTGACGCCGACGCACGTGCTCCCCTCGAAGATCAGCTCGGAGACGACCGTCTCGGTCGAGATCTCGAGGTTCTTTCGCAGGCGCGTGCCGGGATCGAGGTACCCGATCGCGGCCGACACGCGCCGCTCGAAGGCATTCGAGATTGTGAGCGGGAAATAGCCCTCCTTGAACTCGCCGTTCTGGTCGGGGATGTACTCGAAGCCGAGCGTCTCGAACGCCTTGCCCGTGGCCTTGGCGTGCTCGGTCCACAAGTCCGGAAAGATGCGGCGGACGGGAATGCGGCCCTCCTTGCCGTGGAAGGGGCCGTCGAAATCCATGTCGCGCTCGACCTTCTTGAAATAGGGGAGCACGTCGTTCCAGCCCCAGCCCTTGGCGCCGCGCTCCTCCCAGATCTGGAAGTCGGTCGGAGCCCCCCGGTTGGCGAGCTGCCCGTTGATCGAGGATCCTCCGCCCAGGACACGCGCCTGCTCGTACTTGCGCAGCGCCGGCTTCGGCTCGTCCGGGTTGTTGTGGCTGACGACCTCGGTGCGCACCTTCAGCTCGGTCCAGTGGAAGCGCGGGTCGAAGTAGGCGGTGCCCGGATAGCTGTCGAGGATCTCGGCCGGCACCTTGCCGTGCGGCGTGTCGGGGCCTGCCTCGAGCAGCAGCACCTTGTTCGACGAGCGGGCCGACAGCCGGTTGGCCAGCACGGACCCTGCCGAGCCACCGCCGACGATGATGAAGTCGTAAGACATGGTGTGGTGTCCGCTGCTTCCTCTGCCGGCTCCTGCCGACGTCGTACTCGAGTGTGTTCCGGAAGGCGGGCCGGTGCAATGGCAAGGTCGCTGAAGCCGTAGGCGGCGGTTGCGCCGGTGACTTTCGGGCGAACAAGATTCGTCAACATGCGTTGCTGAGACAGGTGCGACGGCACGGGCACTTCAATCAGGCAAGGAAACGCATTCCATGCAAAGAACCCTTACCGCCACGGCAATCCTGCTCGCGTTGAGCCTTCCGGCCTTCGCTCAGGGTGGCGCATCGACTGAGCCTCCTGCTCAAGGCAGCGCTGCCCAGGGCACGAGCGCGCAGGCACAAAGTGGTCAGAACACGCTCCCGATCGATCAGTCGCGACTGAGCAAAGACGACATTCGCAAGATCCAGATGGAGCTCAACAAGGCGGGGTTCGACGCCAAGGACGTGGACGGCGTCTGGGGACAGGACACGCGGAGCGCCCTGCAAAACTATCAGCGGCAGCAGAATCTTCCGGGTGACGGCCAGCTCAATCAGCAAACGCTATCGGCTCTCGGCGTCGAGATCGCAAGCCAGCAGGGCGGCTCGCAGGGTGCAGGCTCGTCGGCGACCGGCGCCGGGACGGGCACGCAGGGCTCGTCCGCGCCGCCGCCGGCTCAGAGCGGGACCACCGGAAGTGGCGACATGCAGCGCCAGGATGGCACGCAGAATAGCCCCATGCAGGGCGGCAACCCGCGCCAATAACAGCTGCCATAGACAGCGGCTGGGGCGCGACTGTCGGTGGAAGCGTCGGCAGAAGGGGTCGGATCGGTCGATCCGACCCCTATCCTCATTCCGCTGCAACCGGCTTGCGATTCAGGTCCTTCGAGTAGTTGAGATGCACAGGGGCGTCGGCCTCGAAGGGGCTGTTGAGGCCCAGCTCCTTCGACCACTCGCGGACCTGCGGGAAGACCTCCTTGCCGAGCAGCTCGATGCAACGCATCGAGTCCTTCTGGCTGACCTTCCCGTCCTGAGCCCACACCGCCATAATGCCCGGACGCGTCTGCTCGAGGAGGTGCTTGATGCGCGGCAGCACCTGCTTCGGCGTTCCAGCCATGATCATGCCGCTCTCGAGCTGCTGCTCGAAGGTCATGGCGCCGCGCGGGTTCTTCGAGCGCCCGACCGCGAACTCGACGAACGAGCGACGCCCCGACGGCGAGAAATAGCCGGCGGGATTGGCCCAGACGGGATGCGCGAGGCCGGTGAACTCGCCCTGCATCCAGGTGAACTCTCGTGCGTTCCTGACGGCCGTCGCCTCGTCGTCGGCGACATGAATGCGCGCAAGATAGCCGCGGTTCTCGGGCCCCGACTCGTAGCCGCATTCCCTGGCCGTCTCGTCGTAGAGCGCCCAGATCTTCTTGGTGTCCTCGATCGACGTATTGAGCGCGATGTAGGGGTAGCGCTGCTGTGCCGACCAGATCACGGTCTCCTTGCTGATGACGCCCGGGATCCAGACGCGCGGATACGGCTTCTGCAGCGGCACCGCCCAGGGATTGACGACGCGGTGCTGGTAGTGGGTGCCCTCGTGGCGGAACGGCCCCGGCTGGGTCCACGCCTTCACCACGAGATCATGCGCCTCGATGAAGCGCTCGCGGTTGTAGGCCGGGTTGACGCCGGCCGAGAGCTGCTCCTGGCCGCCGCCACGCACGAATCCCGAGACGAGCCGGCCGTTGGAGATCATGTCGATCATGGCCAGCTCTTCCGCGAGCCGGATCGGGTTTTCCGCCAGAGGCAGCGGATTGCCGAGGATGACGATCTTCACCTTCTTGGTGATGCGAGCCAGGATAGCTGCGCAGATGTTGGTCTTGGCCTGCATGCAGAACGGCGCATTGTGATGCTCGTTGAGCATGATGCCGTCGATGCCGACCTCCTCGCAGAGCATGTACTGGTCGAGGAACTCGTTGTAGAGGCGCGCGCCCTCCACCGGATCGAAATGCTTGTTGGAGAACGTGAGCGCGGTGGCGCCGTACTTGCGGCCCTCCTCCTCGCTATAGGCCGACATCGGCTGCTCGGTGAAATACATCAAGTGCATGGGAAGCTCTCCCTGGAGACGGTGCCGTGGCTCACTTCGATGCGATGAACGGGCTGACGAGCCTCGCGAGCTCGACGGGCTTCTCCATCTCGACGGCGTGCCCCGAGCCCTTCACGATCTCGAGCCGTGCGTTGGGAAGCGCCTTGTTATAGGCGTGCGCGGCAGATTGCGGCACGACCTTGTCGTCGTCGCCCCAGACGATCAGGGCCGGGGCCTTCACCGCGCCGAGCAGGTGCGGCAGCTGCATATTGTACATGTAGGGCTTCCAGGCGATGCGGAAGCTCATCTCGCGGGCGATGTCCCAGGCCTCGAGCTGGTCCGTGGTGACGTTGCCGTAGTGCTTCTCGAAGCTCGTGCGCTCGTGAAAGAAGGCCTGCGGATAGTCGATGTAGGAGATGATGGCCTGATCGAGGATGTCGCCCTCGGGCGGCTTGATGCCGAACGCGCCGACCAGCACCAGCTGCGCGACCTCGCGTGGCGCCATCGATGCCATCTCGGCGGCGATCCAGCCTCCGAAGCCGAGGCCGACGAGGGCTGTCTGCGCGAGGCCCAGCTCGCTCTTCAGGCCTTGCATCAGCACGGCGACGTCGCGGGGATGGCGCATCCATTCGAGGCGAGGAGATTTCCCCCAGCCGGGATAGTGCGGCACGATCACGTCGTGCGACTTGGCGAGCTCGTCATAGAAGGCCACGGTGTCGAGCGTGCCGATGTCGTGATGCAGGACCAGGACAGGCGAGCCCTTGCCACTCCGTCTCAAATGAATCCTGGCTCCGGAAACCTCGACGGTATGCTCCGCCCACCCCGTTGCAGTGGCCATCGCGTTCGCTCCCGTTGTCGTTCGAATGACGAACGGTCGCAGGGGGCGGAAGGCGTGTCAACATGTCCGTACATTGCCCTGCCCCGAAGCACTGCGCGCGGCATCTCCGCGCCTCATCGCAACTTCAGCAATGCGTCCGCAGTCCCATGCGCCAGCCTCGCCTTGTCGGCGGGCGAGAGGGCGGCGGCATCGAGGAAAGCGCGGCCCTTCGCATTCGACGCATAGGGGTAGTCGACCGAGAACATGATGCGGTCGATACCGAAGGTGAGCAGCGCGGCAAGCAGCGGCGGCTGGCTGAAGATGCCGCTCGTCGTGATCCACACCTGCTCGGTGATCTGCCGGCCGATCGGCCGCTGCAGATGGCCGATATCGACGGCGAATACGTCGTCGGCACGGGCCAGCATCATCGGCAGCATCTCGCCCATGTGGCCGATGATCAGCCGGAGCCTCGGGTGCTTGTCCAGCGTGCCGGCAAGGACGAGGCGAAGGACGTGCAGCGCCGTCTCCTGGTGCCAGCCCCAGCCGGCGGCCTCGAGCACGCGGGCGGCTCCAGGCTCGATGCCGCCGAAGTAAGCCTCGCGCACGGGAGCCGGGGCCAGATGCGGATGGATGTAGACGGGCACATCCAGCTCGACGGCGGCTGCGAGCAGGTCGTCGTAGGCGGGATGGTCGAGGAAACGGCCGTCTGTGGTGCCGTTGACGAGGGCGCCGACGAAGCCGAGGTCGCGCACGCACCGGCGCAGCTCGCCGGCGCACGCCTCGGGCGAGCGCATGGGCAGCACAGCGAAGCCCGCGAAGCGGTCGGGGTGCCGCGCCACGGCGGTCGCGAGGTGGTCGTTCATCTCCCGCGCCATCGCGATGCCGTCGGCGCCATCGACGAGATCGGGGCCGGGTCCGGTGTTCGATAGAACCTGGACGGTGATACCCGCGGCATCCATCGCCGCGATGCGACAGGGACCGATCTCCGGCGCGACGTCCATCGGATTGACAGCCCCTGGCGCCAGCCGGCGCGGCCGGAACCCGCGCGCCGCGATCAGCTTCGGGTCGATGCGCTTCACGAGGTGGGGGACGGTGAAGTGCTCCTCGAGGGCGACGGTGCGCATGGGGCTTTCTCCGAGACGGGTGGCAAGGAACTGTCGCACCCGCTGGAGCCTTGTCGCAAGCGCCGGGCGATCGCCTCAAAGATCGATCGTCTTGCGCCCCATCCCGCGCTTCTCCAGCTCGGCCCGGAGCAGGGCCAGGTTCTTCAAGTTGGCGCGGAAGGCCACGTCGAACGCATCGCCGACGAAGGGGATCGCGCCGACGGTCATATCGACCAGCGAGTTGCCGATCATGCGCGCCATTGTCCAGCGCGAGATGCCCATGCGTCGCGCCTCCCAGATGATGTAGGACGAGATCGCCTGCGAAATCACGTCTCCCACCACCGGGACCAGGCCGAGGAGCGCATCGACGCCGATGCGCACATTGGTTCCGGGAATGGCGACGATCGAATCCATGACGCGCGCCAGGGCCTGGACACGCGCGTAGGCCGCCTCGATCTCCGCGGCATCGTAGCGCTCCGCCTCACGGCGCGGCGACTGCCAACGCGCACTCTTGTCGATGACGGCCACTCTGCTCTCCTTCTCGTTGCCTCAAGCAGAGAGATAGGTGCTGTCGTCAGGTCTGCAATCACCTCGCCTATGCGATAGCGGCTGACGCCGGCTGCGAGAAATGCTGAATTCCTGCATTCCGAGACTTGCCCGAAGCGCCAAGGAGCCCCCATGGCCCGCATCGCCATCACCGACGACTATCAGAACGTGGCCCTGTCATTTGCCGATTGGTCGAGACTGAAGGCCGCCCATGACGTCGTCGTCTTCGACAAGCCATTCGCGAGCCAGGATGAGGCCGCCGCGGCGCTGCGAGGCTTCGACGTGGTCGCCATCATGCGCGAGCGGACGGCCTTCCCAAGCACGTTGCTGGAGCGGCTGCCGGACCTGAAGCTGATCGTGACCACAGGTCTTCGGAACGCCTCGGTCGACATCAAGGCATGCGCCGAGCGCGGCATCACGGTATGCGGCACGGAAGGCGGCAGCCACGCCACCGCCGAGCTGGCCATGGGCCTGATCCTGGGCCTTGCCCGCAATTTCCAGATCGAGCTCGAGAACATGCGCCACGGGCGCTGGCAAACGACGGTCGGGCAGGACCTACGGGGCAAGACGCTCGGCATCCTCGGCCTCGGCAAGCTCGGTGGCCAGCTCGCCGAGTACGCCAAGGCGTTCCGCATGGACGTGATCGCGTGGAGCCAGAACCTCACCGACGAGCGCGCGAAGGAGAAGGGTGCGATCCGTGTCGAGAAGGACGAGCTATTCCGGCGCGCTGACTTCATCTCGGTGCATCTCGTGCTGTCGCCGCGCAGCCGGGGTCTGGTCGGCGCGCGCGAGCTGTCGCTGATGAAGCCGACGGCCTCGATCGTGAACACCTCGCGTGGGCCCATCATCGACGGGGCTGCGCTGGCGGCGGCGCTGAAGGAAGGCCGCATCGCTGGCGCGGGCCTCGACGTCTACGACGTCGAGCCGCTGCCGGCGGCCGATGCGCTACGCGCGGAGCCGCGGGCGATGCTGACGCCACATCTCGGCTACGTGACGCGCGAGACCTATAAGCTGTTCTTTACGGGCACCGTGGAGGCGATCGAGGCTTGGCTCGCCGGCAAGCCGGTGAGGGTGATCACGTGATCGCCTAACGACGCGAGGATGCGTGCTGCGGTCATCGCCGCAGCGTGCCCTCAGAGAGCGCGACCGCCGGTCGGCGGCGCCGGCATCGACGGATGCGGCGGGGCGCCCGCGGCGAACATGAAGCGCACCATCCGGCCACCTGCCTCACGCCCGGTCACCAGCTGGAAACGCACACCCGGAACGCCGATATGATCGCCCTCGACCAGCTCCAGGTCGGTCACGCGGATCACCTCGGGATGGCCGTCCCGGCCATTGATGGTGATCGTATCCCCGGCCACCAGCTCACCCTGCCGCGCCATGCCGCCGCCGAGCCCGCTCAGCCAGATGTTGCGAGGCAACGTGCTCCAGGAGGTGTCGGCGTCAGCGAGGGCAGCACTGTAGTCCTTGGCGAGCATCGCATCGGGGGTGGCGGTCGTGTGAGCCGATGTCATGGCCCAACCCGCGCAGAGAACAGCCAACCCGGCCACGCCTGCAGCAACGGCTTTCACGCGAAGCATCCCTTGCGTCTCCTGGCTCGACTGTCGCTGCACACACTAGGTTCATGAATGAGGTGGCGAAAGGCCTCGATAATTACAACCGCTGCCGCCGCTCGTCCCTCCGGGGAGAGCCGCTGACACGGCGAAGATGGCGCCAGAACGCGAGATTGAACGCCACCAGCGCCGAGAACGAGAGCCACAGCACGACGAGCTCGGTGTTGCGGCGCGCCTGCAGGGACACGCCGGCCGGCCTCAGCTGAGCAACGGCGACGATGGCATTCTCGGCCGCCGGTCCCGGAGGCGCGGTGACCTCGACGGCGCGTGTGGCGAGCACCTCGCCGGCCGCTGCCGCGTCGATGGCCCACGATCGATTCGGCGCCTGCAGGCCGAGCCCGAGCAACGGCAGCACGAGCACGATGGCAGCGCCGATGGCCATGTCCCTGAACCAGCTCGCCAATCTCTTCGTTGTCCGGGCCCGCATCCGACATCTCCCGCTCTCAGCGCCGCGCCTTGCACTCGCACGCGTGGCACACCGTTCATGAAAAAATGGATAACCGTCGAATGTGGCGCTTGCGGAGGCAACATGTGGCGGAAATTGGTCATGGGCTCGGTGTGGCCATCGAGCCACCGGCCTCCGCCAGCAGGTCCTGCTTGTCGAGCCCCGCCTGCACGATGCGCATGCCCTCCGGCGGATGCTCGCGGGCCAGCGCGAACGCCTCGTCCGGCGATCCCGACAGCCAGGTCGCGCGCGCCTCGTCGCTGGCCAGGATCACTGGCATCCGCTCGTGGTTGATCGTGGCGACGAGCGCGTTGGGCGTCGTCGTCATGAAGGCGAATACGTCGAGCTCGACCGGCGGGCCGTCCTTCCTTATGGGCCCGCGATGGCGCCGCCAGATGCCTCCAAAGGCGAACAGCGGACGCGCCTCCTCCCCGGCCAGGGCGAACCAGTGCCATGTGGCCGGCGTCACCTGTCTCGGCTCCGCGAACGACGTCACCGGGACGAGACAGCGCCGCCGCTCGAAGCTCTCGCGCCAGAACGGGCTCAAACGGGTCTTGTCGTCCCGGAAGTTGGTGACGCGCCGCGGCGCCTTCCCGGCCTGAGGCAGCACGAAGCCCCAGCTCATCGCGGCGAGCTCCCGCTCCCCATCCGCCGCCATCCGGACGACGGGCGCCGCCTGGCCGGGGAAGATCGCGTCTTTCGGCTCGAACGCGGCCGCACGATTGTCGCCGACGCGAAACAGGCGCAGCAGGGCCTCGCGCGCCCTGGTCATGGAGTAGAGGTTGCACATCGTCGGAATGTAGCATCGGCTCGGACGACGATGAAGCCGAGTGCTATCGGGGCGCGCGCTCGGCGAAAATCACCGCCAGATGGACGATGGTGCGGACAGCGGCCTGCATGTCCTGCACGCTGACCCATTCGAGGCGGGAGTGGAACGCGTGCTCGCCAGCGAACAGATTGGGGCAGGGCAAGCCCATGTAGGACAGCCGCGAGCCGTCCGTGCCGCCACGAATGCTGCCTTTGACGGGATCGAGCCCGGCCCGGCGAATGGCCTCGAGCGCATTCTCGACGATCTGCGGGTGGCGATCGACGACCTGCTTCATGTTGCGATACTGCTGCTTGACCTCGACTTTCGCGCACGACCGCGGAAAGTCCATCATCACGCCATCGACGATGGATCTGAGCAGGGCCTCCTTCTGGCGCAGGCCGGCCTCAGTGAAATCGCGCACGATGAAGCTGATCGTGGCGCTCTCGAGCGAGCCGGTGATGCCGACGGGATGAAGGAAGCCCTCCTTTCCCTCGGTGGTCTCCGGGGAGCAGGTGTCTTTCGGAAGGCGCTCGATGATGCGGGCTGCGATCTTGATCGCATGCTCCATCTTGCCCTTTGCAAAGCCCGGGTGCGTGCTGACGCCTTGGATGGTCACGGTGGCGCCATCGGCCGAGAACGTCTCGTCCTCGAGATGACCCGCCGTCTCGCCATCAATGGTGAAGCCGAAGTCCGCACCGAGCTTGCTCAAATCGACCTTGTCGACGCCGCGTCCGATCTCCTCGTCGGGGGTGAACAGCAGCTTGATCGTCCCGTGCTCGATGCCTGGGTGATCGATCAGGAATTTCGCCGCATCCATGATCTCGGCGATACCTGCCTTGTTGTCGGCCCCGAGCAATGTGGTGCCGTCCGTCGTCACGATGTCGTTGCCGATCTGGGCGGCCAGCGCCGGATGCTCGCCGGCCCGGATCACCTGTGGCGTGTCGCCCGGCAGGACGATGTCGCCGCCCTGGTAATTGCGCACCATCTGCGGCTTGACATCCTTGCCCGTGCAGTCGGGCGACGTATCCATGTGCGAGCAGAAGCAGACGACGGGAATTTGCTTGTCGGAGGTCGCCGGAATGGTTGCATAGACGTAGCCGTGCTCGTCCAGATGCGCGTCGGCGATGCCCATCTCCAGCAGCTCCCGGACGAGGAGCCGGCCGAGGTCCTTCTGCTTCTCGGTGGAGGGGCAGGTCGGCGAGGCCGGATCGGACTGGGTGTCGATCACGGCGTAGCGCAGGAAGCGCTCGAGGACGGTGTGCTGGATCGGTGGCAGGGGCATGGCAGGTCCTGGAGCTGGCGCGGGGCCCGTTCGGCGATCAGCCCCGCTCGTGGAAGAAGTCGTAGATGCGCCGCGCGAGGTCGGCCGAGATGCCGCCGACGGCGGTCAGATCGTCGATGCCGGCGCGTGAGACGCCCTTGGCCGAGCCGAAATGCTCGAGCAGCGCTCGCTTCCGGGTCGGACCAATGCCGGCGATCTCGTCGAGCGGGTTGGCGCCGAGCGCTTTCGACCGCTTGGCGCGGTGGGTGCCGATGGCGAACCGGTGGGCCTCATCGCGCAGCCGCTGGACGAAATAGAGCACGGGATCGCGCGGCTCCAGCATGAACGGCAGCGGACGGCCCGGCACGTGGAAATGCTCGCGTCCGGCGTCGCGATCGGGTCCTTTCGCGACGCCGACGAGCGGAATGTCGTCGATGCCGAGGCTCGCCATCACCTCCCGCGCGATGGCGAGCTGTCCCGCGCCGCCATCGATCAGCACCAGGTCAGGCCGGTCGGGCAGCTCCTCGCTCGCCGCCTCGACGGCATCCTCCAGGTCGTCGCCGCTCTCGTCCTCGGGTGGCGGTGGATCCGTATCAGGCGGCAGCGGTGCGTCGGCCCGCAGCACACCGAACGCGATGGCATCAGCGCCGCGCTCGCCACGAGGGGGCGGAGCCGGGCCCGTTATGCGCGAGCCAAGCGCCGGGGGCTCCTCGCCCGAAGCCGCCTCCCGCGGCGGCTCGCCTGCAGCCTCGCTCTCCAGGCCCGATCCCGGCTCCTCGCCGGGCTTCGCCACCAGACGCTTGAACCGGCGCGTCAGCACCTCGCGCATCATGGCGTAGTCGTCGCCGGGCTCGGTCGACTTGTCCTTGATGTTGAATTTCCGGTAATGCGCCTTGGCGAAGCCCTGCAGCCCGGCGACGATCATGGCGCCGACCGCGCTGGTGCCCATGATGTGGCTGTTGTCGAACACCTCGATGCGGCGCGGCACGCGGGCGAGACCGAACCGCTCGGCCACGCCCTCGAGCAGCCGGCGCTGCGTCGAGCTTTCGGCCAGCCTTCGGCCCAGCGCCTCGCGTGCGTTGGCCAGAGCGTGCTCGACGAGACCCGACTTGGCACCCCGTTGAGGCACGCGAATCTCGACCTTGCGCTCGGCCTTCATCGACAGAGCCTCGGCCAGCACCGCAATCGAGGGGACGGCGTGGGAGAGCAGCACGAGCCGCGGCACCGGCTTGTCGTCGTAGAACTGGGCAACGAAGCTATCCAGCACCTCCTCCGGCGCGAGCGAGCGGTCGGCCTTCGGAAAATAGGCTCGATTGCCCCAGTTCTGGCCGCTGCGGAAGAAGAACACCTGGATGCAGGTCTGACCGCCATCCTGGTGCGCGGCGAAGATGTCCGCCTCCTCGACGCCGTCCGAATTGATCGCCTGGTCGGCGGTGACGTGGGCCAGCGCCTGCAACCGGTTGCGAAAGCCCGCGGCCCGCTCGAACTCGAGCCTGTCGGCTGCCTCGAGCATCATCGCCTGCAGCTCGGTGCGCACGGCCTGGCTTTCGCCGCGCAGGAATTTGACCGCCTCCGCAACGAGCTGCCGGTAGTCGGCCTCGGCGATCTCGCCCGTGCAGGGGGCCGAGCAGCGTTTGATCTGGAAGAGCAGGCAGGGACGCGTCCGGCTCTCGAAGACGCTGTCCGAGCATGTCCGGAGCAGAAACGCCCGCTGCAGCGTGTTGATGGCACGCGCGACGGCCCCGGCCGATGCGAACGGCCCGAAGTAGTCGCCCCTGCCCGATCGCGCACCGCGGTGCTTGAGAATCTGGGGCGCCGCATGGTCGCGGCGAATGAGAATGAACGGGAACGATTTGTCGTCCCGCATCAGCACGTTGAAGCGCGGGCGGAAGCGCTTGATCAAGTTCGCCTCGAGGAGCAACGCCTCAGCCTCGGTGCGAACCGAGACGAACTCCATCGATGCCGTCGACGCGATCATGCGCGCGATGCGGTTGGTGTGGCCGCCCATGCGCGCGTAGTTGGATACCCGCGCCTTGAGGCTCCGCGCCTTGCCGACGTAGATGACCGTGCCCTCGGCATCGAGCATGCGATAGACGCCCGGCGCCGTGGTCAGCGTCCTGAGATAGCCGGCGATCACCTCCGGGCCGGTCGGCACGGCCGGTGCCGCGGCACCGTGCGCGTCGTTCGGCGCGGCGCCCGTCGCGGCGGATTGGCTGTCGGAGCCAGCCTCCGGCTGAGGCTCCTCGATGGGCGGACTGGTCATGTGCCCGTTGTCGGCACGACGGGGCGCGAGGTCAAGCACGGCCCCAATTGAACATTGTACTTCAAAAAGTCTCGCAACCTCCCCTTGAAAGTTAAGAAAAAGTAATTCACCGTTTCGAAAAGGGAAACAGTTGCCGGGAGTGCTGTCGATGTCCGTCCATGCTGTCAGGCCTGCGCCAGCCGTCGTCCGCGCGCCGTCGCTCGACCGCGGCCCGCACCGTAGCTTCCTCGCCGACGTGGTGATCGAGCACGGGCCGCGGGAGCTGCTGGGCCGGTTGTTCCTGCGGGCCGATACGGCGCTGCGAGAAAAGGGCCTATTGTTGTCCTACTGCGATTTCGATCACCTAATCGCAGTCAACAAGGCCAACGCTGACACCTGGAAGCCAATTATCCCGCTATTCGATCCTGAGCATAGCGATATCGATGGTAGAAACGGGCATGCCCTGATTGCGCGCAACGCGAATGGCGAGGTCGTCTGCGCGACCGCTTGCAAATTTTATGACTTCAACGGCACCAACCTCAAGGACGAGGTGGAGAGCCTTCGCTTCATCTACCGCGATCCTGAAGCGAGCCGCCGGCCCGGCGAGAGGGTTCTCGTTTCAGCACCATCGGCCGCCTCGATGAGCGGGACTGCCGTCTATGCTGGAGCCCTTTGGTACCGACCTGATTATCGCGGAAAGGCGATCATGCCCATCTTGTCCACGCTCACGAGAGGGCTTTGGTTCACACGGTGGCGACCAGAGCGAGGATTCAGCTTCATGTCGTCAGACCTGATCGCGGCAAATCGCCATCTCGTAGGCCACATGCCCAATATCGATTGGGCGGTGGAAATGTACGACACACCGGTCGTCCCTGGTGGCGTCTATAATGGTGCGCTCATCTGGTCCACCGACAGCGACAACCTCGCCATGATTCAGCAATTTGTCATGGGCCACTCAGCGAGCCGTAACACGGAGGTCGATCGCCTGATCGATAATCGACCCGCCGACCAGAAGCGTACCGTACTTCTTTGAGGGAACGGGGAAGATCAGGCGCCGATAGCGGCGCCGGGATCGGCCGTCTCCCGGGAGCTGGACAATTGCGTCGACTGCATCGAAGCGGGGCTCATCGCTCTGAAATGTGTCGTAGTAGGCGTTTGCCACCCACTTGCCGAATGTTCTGTCAGGCTGCTCTTCGATCGGTGCACCGACAGCACACTCCCGCCACGTATCGAAAGCGCAGTAAATGCGATCGCTGATCTCGTCAAAAACGAGCTTGCCCTGGCTGTCCGAGCGCTTCACCACGGCGTAGCGATAATCGACGGCAAATTTTGCGAGCCTCAACAGAACCTCGGCATCATAGTTCGCGATGAGGTTCGGCCAACTCTCTACGATGTCCCTCAGCTCTTGTCGTCCTTTGAGAGCACCGATAGCCAGATTTTGGCTCAAGAAGTCCCCAGATTTCGAGAAGTGCCGACGCTCCATCAACTCGTTGAGCTTGCCTACAGCGACCGCAGGAAGCACGAGAACGTCCTGCCATCCGCTCTCGAAGTGGCTCATGACGATACGTTGCGCGCGTGACTTCTCGATCCAGCATTTCAGCGAAGAGATCGTATGATTTCCTAGAAAGTCAGGGCGGAATCTGATCTGGCAGGATGTTCCATAGACATTGACCGCCACGAAGCCGAGGTTCTTGATGGCGTACTCGACGAACTCGCCGCCAGAAAAGGGCGAATCGAAGGCCTCCCGCAACTTGCGGGAATCGCCCTGCCAGATCTCGCCCTGATCATCAATCAGAAGTAGCGACATCACTCTGCCCTGCTCGCTGCCGGTCTTCGCCAAGCCAACCGGCATATGATCACATCGAGATTTCCAAACCGTTGATTCAAGAAGCCTAATCACGGGCGCGAGGCAAAGCTGGCGTCGCAGTTCCGGACGGCCAAAAGGACCTTTCCGCCACCGGCATGCCGCAAATCGGCCCCACTGAGGCCATGCGGGTCCGCCCCATTGCCGGCGAAAGGGACACGCCATGCCACTCGTCGCCGTCGCGCTCGCCGCCCTCCTGCTCGCCGCTCTGCCGCCGATGGCGCATGCCGGAAAGCCGGCGCGGGCCGGCGCGCCGGCTTTCGCCAGCCCGCAGCACATCCTCGGCTGGATCAACGGCTACCGCGCCAGGCCCGAGCCCGATCGCCTGCCGCAGGCGGTGAAGGCCATGAGCAGCCTCGGCCTCTTTCGAGATCATGATGCGGGCGGTGTCTATGTCGGCTTCATGGCCGGCGTGATCGCCGACAATCCGGCCAAGGCTGAAAGCCTGATCGCTCGCATGTTTCCGATGCCGCCCGAGGATCAGGTGGTCGTCGTGCGCGCCATCGCGTACTCGGGAGCCGACGGCTGGAAGGCGTTGCTGTCGCGCTTCGCCGAGCGCATGCCGGCGCGACAGGTCCTGATCGAGCGGCACCTCGCCGACAAGCTGCCGACGCTGGACAAGCTGCCGCTCGAGGGCAGCCCGGCCGCGCTCGACACGTTGTGGGGCTACTATTTCGCGACGGGCCGGCTCGAGGCCGTGGACCGCATCGTCGGCGCCCTCGCCTGGGCCAAGGACGGCAACGACGTCGACAAGCTGACGGCCGGCAGCATGGCGAAATGGACACTGGCCAACAACGCTCTCCAGGACAAGTCGCTGCTGGATCATCTCAAAGCCGAGCAGGCCCGGCGCCCGAAGCCGGTCGCCGCCGAGCTCGCCCAGGTGGTCGAGGCGGCTGAGACCTACGAGACCGGCAAGATCCGCAAGGAGGCCGCCGCGGCCATCGAGGAGTTGAAGCGCAAAGGACCGGAATCCACGCGGCGGCTGAGCTTCTGGGGCACTGCCGGCCAGACGGCGCTCGCCCTTGGCTGCGTGACCGCCGGCGTGCTCGGCCATGTCGAGATCGCGGTTCCGTGCGTCATCGGAGGCGCGGCCTCGTCGGCGGCGCTACGCCTCTTCACACCTCAGTGAGCAGGCCCGCCGGAGAGTTGAAGGCCCCTTCAGCGCCTGGCGCCTCCCGCGATCACCAGCACCACGCCCGCGAGCACGCCGGCCATCGCCGGCGCCACCCGCCAGTCGACGGCGATCGGCGCGAGGAGGCCCGCCGCGACAGCGACGTGCTGCACGCCGAGGGTGGTAAGCGGGATGAAGGCAGTGGTCGCGACGAAGCGCTCGGCGCCGAGCTTCATGACGACAGAAAAGCCCAGATACTGCATGGCGGTGAGCACCAGTGCGCCGACGAACAGGCCGAGCAGCACTGCCCGGGCCTGAACGAGACCGTCAAGGGTCGGCAACCAGGGCGGCGGCGCCAGCCATCCATTCGCGGCGGACGCAATCAAGGCGAGCACGAGCGCCATGCCGATAACCGAGGCCAGCAGCAGCACGAGGCCGGTGACCCGCATCTTCTCGGCAATGGTGCGAGCGGCCCGGTTCCAGGCGTGATGCTCGGCGGCCAGCGAGCGTGCACTCATGATGAAGCCGCAAGTGGCACCCAAGGCGAGCGCGGCGAGCGGCGCCCGTGTCTCCATCTGCGGCGCGTACCAGACGATCACCGCCGTAATGACGATTGCACCCGCAATGCCGAGCCGCCTGGGGCGCCGCCCCGCCAGCAGATAGCCAAGCAGCATGGCGATCGGCACGCCAAGGCGAACGAGCACGCTCCCGTCGGTCGGCGTGACGAGGCCGAGCAGCACATAATAGACGGCCTCCATGGCGATGATGCCGCCGCCGACCATCAGGCTCAGCGGATGCGCCATGATGGCGCGCCAGTGGGGACCGAGGCCGCTGGCCAGCAGCAGCGAGACCGCCCCGACGGGCATCGCCCAGAAGAGCAGCGCCACGGGCCCGACGCCGAGCTGCTGGCCAAGCCCGTAGCTGACGTTGAGCACACCCAGCGCCACGGCGAACAGGCCGGCCTCGACCCAGCCCGTCGAGAGCTCCGATCGCACACTCTTGCCGCCGGTTGCCTCGCTCACGCGGCCGACTCCCCGGCCGTGCCTCGCCAGCGCGCAAAGTGCACGGCCGTGTCTCCCCAGGTCCGCGTGTCGAGTGTCTCGAAGCTGGCCGGCCACGCCATCGCCACACCCGCGCGCTCCTCGAGCACGGCGACGGCGCCGCTCTCGAGCCAGCCTCCGTCGCCGGCCGCCGCGAGCGCCGCCTCGCCGAGCCCCTTGCCGTAAGGCGGGTCGGCCAGAAGCAGGCCGAAGCGCTCGCGGGGCAGCGCAGGCCCGAGGCGCGTCGCATCGCGCCGGTAGATGCGGCTCTGCCCGGTGAGGCCGAAGGTCTCGATGTTGCGGCGGACGAGGCCGCGGGCCTCCGCATCCTCCTCGACGAACAGGCAGAACGATGCCCCCCGCGAGAGCGCCTCGATGCCGAGCGCCCCGGTGCCGGCGAACAGGTCGAGCACACGCACGCCCTCGATGGCGAAGGCGTCGATGCCATGCGCGAGAATGTTGAACACCGCCTCGCGCACGCGGTCGGAGGTCGGCCGGATACGACCGTCGGCCGGCGCCGCCAGCTCGCGGCCACGCAGCTTGCCGGCGACGATCCTCATGCGTCCTCCCCGGCGTCTCCATCGTCGCCCGGTGCCGGCTCCGCGCCTTTCGCACCGCCTCGCCCGGCACGCGTGTCGTCGCGCGCACGCGTGCGCCGTTCGCGATCGGCATCGGCCTGGTCCATCAACCCGAGCTCGCGGGCGAGAGTGGGCCCGAGCTGCTCGACGAGAACACGGCGCCGCACGGCCTCCACCTCTCCGGGCGGCAGCTCGAGCAGCTGGAACGGTCCATAGGAGATACGGATCAGCCGGTTGACGTCGAGGCCCAGTGCCCCGAGCACCTTCCGCACCTCGCGGTTCTTGCCTTCGCGCAGACCGAGCGTCAGCCAGACGTTGGCCCCCTGCTCCTTGTCGAGCGTCGCCTCGATCGGCCCGTATTTCACACCCTCGACCTCGATGCCGCTGGCCAGCCTCTCGAGCGCCTCGGGCGTGACGCGGCCGTGCGCGCGGACGCGGTAGCGGCGGAGCCAGCCAGTGGCGGGCAGCTCGAGATGGCGGGCGAGCTCGCCGTCGTTGGTGAGCAGCAGCAATCCTTCCGAGGTTACGTCCAGGCGCCCGATCGAGATCACGCGGCCGAGCGTTGCCGGGAGCTTGTCGAACACCGTCTCGCGTCCTTCCGGATCGCGATGTGTCGTCACCAGCCCGCGTGGCTTGTGATAGCGCCAGAGCTTCGGTGGCTCGGCACCCGGAAGCGGCCTGCCATCGACGATCACGCGGTCGTCGGGTCCGACATCGAGCGCCGGCGACCGGATCAGCTGCCCGTTGACCGAGACGCGACCGTCGGCGATCCAGCGCTCGGCGTCGCGCCTGGAGCAGAGGCCAGCGCGCGCCATGGCCTTCGCGATGCGCATCGGCTCGGAGGGGCCGCCCGCCAAAGCGGCGTCGCGGGCCGGCTGGCGCTCCGGCCGACCGGCAGCCGGACGCGGCCTCGGAGGCCGCTTCACGGCTCCGCTCGCCTGCCACCCGCCGTCGTCGGCGTCCTTCTTGCCGTGCCGCGCATTTTGCGGCCGGCCGGTGGCGACTTTGCCGCGATGCGACGGTGCGTCGTCTGCCGCGCTGCGGCGCGGCCTTCTCTCGTTGCTCATGGCTCTCGGCTGGTCTCGGGCGCCGGCTTGGAACTGCTCATTACCGTCTGCCTCAAAGACCGGCGCCGCCTTCGGTCTTGATATTGATCACGCGGCCGCAGTGCTTGCAATGCACGGCATCCGTGTCGTGCCGCATCAGGCCGCAGTCCGGGCACGTGTAGCGGATTGCAGCCGGCCGGAAAATCGCCTGCACGAGACGCAGGAACAGACCGAATCCGACGATCATGATGGCGACCGCCAGCAGCCGACCGGAAATGTCCTTCATCACGATGTCGCCGAAGCCCGTCGTAGTGAGCGTCGTCACCGTGAAATAGAGAGCATCGACGTAGTTCTCGATGCCGGGGTTGATGCGTACCTGTAGCACGTACACGATGGCCGACATGACGAACACGAATGTCGCCAGATTGACGGACGCGTCGATCACCTCCTCGTGGCGGCGGAAAAAGCCCGAGACCTTCCTCAGGTCGCGCAGCACGTGGTAGGAATGGAACAGCCGCATGAAGCGCAGGATGCGAAGGAAAAGAAAGCTTTCGTCGACAAGCGGGACAATCATCGAGGCGACGACCATGAGATCCGTCCACGTCGACAGCTGCTGGAAAAAACGCATGCGCAAATCGTAAATCCACAGCCGCAACAGCCATTCGACGATCAGAAGGCCGGCAATCGCGAAATCCGTCGTCTGATGCCAGCTCTCCCGGTAGAAAAACGATCCCACCACGAAATAGGCGAGCAGCATCAGGTCGAGCGAAAGCAGAATCAGCCGGAAGATGCGCGCGGTCCTGTCGGCGCCGAAATACAGCCGCCTGAGACGCGAGCGCGTCGAGCGGAGCCGCGAGCTATTGGCGGCGGTCGGTTTTGCGTCATTCATCCGTGGGATCGTGGCCGGGGTGGCGAGCGCCTCGCCGAGGCTGCTCTGCTGCGAGACGGGAGGATGCCATCACGATGGAGAATAGCAATCGCGACGCCGCAGCCCGTTCCCCGATGGAACGCGCGCTGGCCGAGGCACGGGCTGCCGCCGCGCGCTGCGAGGTGCCGGTCGGCGCGGTTCTGCTCGCCGCGGACGGGCGAGTGCTCGCTGCCGAGGGCAACCGCACACGCGAGCTCTGCGATCCGACCGCGCATGCCGAGATGCTGGTCATCAGAGAGGCTTGCCGAAAGGTCGCGGCCCAGCGTCTCGAGGGCGCCAGTCTCTATGTCACGCTCGAGCCATGTCCCATGTGCGCCGCCGCGATCTCGCTGGCCCGCATCCGCCGACTCTATTGGGCGGCCGACGACCCGAAAGGCGGCGGCGTCGCGCACGGGCCGCGCGTTTTCAGCCATGCGACTTGCCACCATGCGCCCGAACTTTACGGGGGAATTGCCGCGTCGGAGGCCGCGGCGCTGCTGACCTCCTTTTTCTCGGCGCTGCGCTGATCCGCGCGCCACGCTTGCGGGCACGATCATCGGCGTCGAGGTCGGCGGGCAACCGCATCGGCAGGATGCCATGCTGGCTCAGCAGCGTGCCGAGCGACGTCCAATCGGCGAGCACGGTCCGGTAGATCCAGCGATATCCCCACGGCGCATCGGCAATAGCGGCGGCCCGCTCCCAGCCGATCAACTCGCTCGCCGCGGCGATCTCGAGCCGGCACACGACAAGATGCAGATACGTCTGCTCGTAGCTGCGGGCGCCTTCCGGCAGACGCGTCGGCGCGTGCGGGTAGCGGCGCACCAACTCGTCGAAGAAGGGCGCCACGCAATCGTGGTCGGGCCCGCCGAGGCGCCACAGATACCAGTGCATCTGCTCGTGGAGGTAGGTCGACAGCAACAGGTCCTCGCTTTCGGCAAAGCGGGTGCCGAGGGTGAGGACGGGGTGGCTATGGGTGGCTGCCGCCGGCTGGATGCGCACGAGCCGCGTGAACTCGAAACGGGAGAGATCGTGCCGGCGCCGGAGCGCGGCCAGCATATCGGCCACGCGCTGCGCCTCGCGCTCGGCGTGATCGAGGTCGATGAGGATGCGCACGTCTTCGGCCGCGTTTCGCATAGCAACCCTGATAGGGCCTGCCGTGCCTCGGCCAAGTGGCAATACCGTCGGCCAGCGGCAAGGCTGTGGATGCGCAGCGGACGAGCCACACCCGTCCGCCGGCGCCACGCGAGCCGACCCGGGCGCACCGTCGGCGCTCGGCTCCCTGCCTACGCAAAGTCTCGGTGAAAATACGCCGTGTGCCAGCCGGCACAGCGGCAGCGCGGGCCATCCGGCATTGTCCTCACATGAGCGGCGGCAAGGCCGACGCGCTCGAAAAAGAGAAGCCTACCAAACAGATGGAGACGACAATGCTGAAGAAGATCGCGATCGCCGCCGCCGTTGCCTTCCTCGGACTTGCCGGCGCGGCCGGTGACAGCGCCGAGGCCGGCTACAAGGGCCACGGCTACGGCCATGGCTACAAGCACGGCCACGGCTACAAGCACGGGCACTACGGCTACGGCTGGCGCCATGGACACTACGGCTACGGCTGGCGCAACTACGGGTACGGCTACAAGCACTACAAGCCGGTCTACGGCTGGGGCTACGGCCACAAGCGCCGCTGGCACTGAAGCCTGACGCGGACGGCCAGCCTCTGGCCCCGATTGTCCTCCGGCTCCAACAGAGCCGGAGGAATGTCCGACGCCTGCGGTGCGATGGGATCGCCAGACGAGACGAGCCAAGCGGGCGGCGCTGATCAGATCTCGAGACCTTCGTTCTCGGCAAACCGTACCAGCGCCTCGCGCACGCTGCCGGTCTCGCTGTCGATCAGCGGATCGAGAAACGCGGCGGCCCGGCCGGCATCGAGCGACAGCAGCATCGCCTTGACGGGGCCGATCGAGGCCGGCGCCATCGAGAGCGAGCGCAGGCCGATGGCCGCCAGCGCCACTGCCTCGAGCGGACGGCCACCGAGCTCGCCGCACAGCGACACCGGGCGCTGGTGCCGCCGGCCGGCCTCCACCACCGATCTCAGCGCCCTCAGGAAAGGCACGCCGAGCGGATCGAAGCGGGCGCCCACCCGCTCGTTGCCGCGGTCGGCCGCGAAGAGGTACTGCAGCAGATCGTTGGAGCCGATCGAGACGAAATCGACGACCGGCATGATCTCGTCGAGCGCGAACAACAAGGATGGCACCTCGATCATGATGCCGAACCGGAAGTGCTCCGGAGGCGGCTCGCCGCGCCGCCGCGCACGCGCGAGCTCGCTCTCCGCCAAGGCGCGCACCGCGACGATCTCGTCCCTCTGCGACACCATCGGCGCCATGACGGTGAGCGAACGGCCCTCGGCGGCGCGGATCATGGCCCGGAGCTGGGTCGAGAGCAGCGCCGGCCGGTCGAGCGCCAGCCGGACCCCCCGCCAGCCCAGGGCCGGATTCTCCTCGGGCGTGCTGCGCAGGTACGGGAGCACCTTGTCGCCGCCGATGTCGAGGGTGCGAAACACCACCGGCCGGCCCTTGGCCGCGTCGAGCACCGCACGGTAGGTCGCCGTCTGCCGGTCGAGGCGCGGCAGCGACGGTGCGATCATGAACTGCAGCTCGGTGCGGTAGAGCCCGATCCCGTCGGCGCCCGATTCCTCGATGTGCGCCAGATCGACGGGGAGGCCCGCGTTGATGTGCAGCTCGATCCGCACGCCGTCGCGGGTGACCGCCGGCCGGTCCCGTAGCGCATCGTATTGCCGCTGCCGGCGCGCGCGGAAGCGTGCCTTGTCGGCATAGACCGAGATCACCTGGCTCGAGGGCCGAAGGTAGATTCCCCCGCCTTCCGCATCGACGATGATGGGCGTCCCCGGCTCGACGCGCTCCATGATGCCCCGCGCGCCACCGACGGCCGCGATGCCGAGCGCGCGGGCGACGATGGCGACGTGGCTGTGGCTCGAGCTTTCCTCGATGACGAGGCCCTTGAGACGCTCGCGGTCGTAGTCGAGCAGGTCGGCGGCACCCATGCTGCGGGCGACGATGATGGTGTCGTGCGGCAGGTCGGTCCGTGGCGCATGCTTGCCGGCAGCCCCCACGAGCACGCGCAGCAGGCGGTCGGAAAGATCGTCGAGGTCACGCAGCCGATCGCGCCAGAACGGATCCTGCAGCCGCAGCATGCGGGCGCGCGTGCGGTTCTGCACCTGCTCGACCGCTGCCTCGGCGGTGAGGCCGGAGCGCACGGCCTCCACCAGCCGGCGCTGCCAGCCGCGATCGTTGGCGAACATGCGGTAGGCCTCGAGCACGTCGCGGTGCTCGCCGGCCCTTGCGAGATGGCTCTGGCTGATCAGCGCATCGAGCGTGGACTTCAACTCGTCGATGGCGGATTCGAGACGCGTCGTCACGGCCGCGATGTC
>JBFWQN010000017.1:0-22950 GCA_050249405.1 Hyphomicrobiaceae bacterium
ACGGCGTCCCGCTTTTCGACGCGTGCCTGGAGACGGGTGCGGGCTTGCCGGCGGACGTGCTGCCGTTGGCCGTGCCGTCCGTCGCGCGGGTCGGTCATGATTTGCTGCTCGCCGCACTGGTGAGTGGATTCTCGGGCGTAGCGGCACTGGTGCCGAGACGACACCGGTCGATGCGAGCGGCGATCGATGCGGAAGTGGCGCTCACAAACTCGATCATCGCGCATGTCGGGGCCGCGAACGCCGTCGTGGCGCTCCACGATCTCGATGATCCGGATATGCTGCCTCCGGCCCTCGACTCGATTGCACGCCTGCCGCCGCTGCAAGTCGCCGGTGTGCTGGTCGCGGCAACCAAACGCGCCACGGCTCGCCAACTGCTGCGCGCACTCGCAAGAAGTGACGTCGAGCCACTGGCGCTCGAGGTCGGCGCCCCTTATGGCGCCCTCGCCTTGGACAAGAGCCGATGCACACTCTGTTTCGCGTGTGCCTCGGTCTGTCCCGTGTCGGCCCTGCAGGACACGCCCGACCGGCCGGCGCTCCGCTTCACGGAGGCGGCATGCGTGCAGTGCGGGCTATGCGTCGCGACCTGCCCCGAGGCGGCGCTGGCGCTCGTGCCGCGCCTCGACTTGGACGCGTCGGCTGAAAGGCCGCGGGTGCTCAACGAGGAGCCGGCTGCGCTGTGTGGTCGATGCGGCAAGCCTTTCGGAACACCCTCTACCATTCGTCAAGTGCAGCACCTGCTCGCTCGCAACTCGCATTTCTCCGACCGATCGCGGTTGGGCCTCATCGAGCTGTGTGGCGATTGCCGTGTGATCGCGCTTCTCGAGGGGACGAGCGAGCCGCTCGCGTCGCGCGCTCGTCCGCGTCCTCGAACCAGCGAGGATTATTTGACTTGAGCCCGGCGCGCCGACGCGAGCCGGCTCTCGTGCTCGATCAGCCAGGATCCGAGCTCGCCGATGGCTCCATAGACAGTATCAGGTGATGCGCGCGAAAGATCCGCGAAGAGGCGACCCGCCCATGGCTCGATGTGAGTGGCGAAAAACTCGTCCGCTGTGCTTGCGTCATTACGCGACAGCTGCACCGCCATCACCTCGAGCATGGTTGCGATGTGGTCCTCCGGCTCCCTGACGGCTTCCACCCGCCTCAACCCGAGCGTCGCCATCGCTCGTCTCGCGTCGATGAGCGGGCGGTCCTGCAACGAGCCGGCCAGGTAGTACGACGCATAGGGCAGCAGCACGCCCCCGCCGATCCCGATGAACAATCGCTGAAACTCGTCGGCCAGCGCATCTCGGCTCGCAACGGCGGCAGAGCGCGCGAGGGCATCGAGCGCGCCACCGGACAGCGCGCGCGCCATGGCGAGATCGTGGTCGGTCGCAGGCGCTGATAGCCATCGCGCCAGCAGGAGATAATAGAGCCGACGTGACGCGCTTGCTCGCGGGCCTTGCAACGCGGGGCTCATCAGCGGCCGAGCCTCACGGAGCCAATCTCCTCGGAGCGGTGCACAGTCGCCACATTGGACCATGACAGCAGCAGTCCAGCTGCGAGGGCGAGAAGCACCATGCCGAGCGTGCCTGCCGCGAATGTCCGCATTGGCTACTCCTATCGGTCGCGCAGCCTATCGAGCCATAGCTTGTGATGTGACGCCGCCCAGTTCCGGTCGACCAGACCGGACCACATCGCCTGGAACGCTCCCACCATGCCGACGGAGCCGATGTAGATGTGCCCGATGATCAGCGCGATCATGGCAAGGCCCAGGCCGGCGTGAAGCAGCTGAGTCAGCTGCATGCCCGTATAGCCCGCCGCGAAGAACGGCAGCATCAGCATCACGCCGGAGGCAGCCAACGCGCTGCCGCCCAGAACGACGCCCCAGAACACCAGCTTCTGGCCCGCATTGAACCGGTCAACCGGCGGGTTATCGGAATTCTCGTGAAGAAAGCCCCCGAATTTTCGCAGCCAATTCCAGTCGGCGCGCGTCGGAAGGTTGCCTGGCAGCCAGCGAGCCACCATCAAAAGCACGCCGAGCACAAAGGGCGCGGCGGCCGCCATGTGCGCCCATGCGCTCGCCTGCGCCAGGCCGCTGAAGGCCGAGGGTCCCATAAGAGGCAGCAGCAGGGACTTGCCGTAGAGAATGACGACGCCCGTCAGTGCCATGACGAGGAACGCCGTCGCCGTCATCCAGTGCATGGCCCGCTCGAAAGCGTCGAAGCGGAGAACGGTTCGGCCGCTTTCGGCTTCCTCGGCGCCGATCCGTCCGCGCCAGAGCAGGAACACCGCCAAAGCCAGGCAGACGAGAAAGATGACGATGCCGCCGATGTAGCGGACCCATTCGTTGCGAGCCTGACGGAACTCCCGGCCTTGCGGCTGCACGAGCACGTCGGCCTCGCGGTAAGGCAACGACGATATTCCCGAGCGGTAGGTCGAGGGCTGCAGGATTTTGGCGGATGCGGGAACCTCGCTTCGCCATTGCCCGACTGTCTCGGACGGTCTTTTCACGGGCGCGTCCAGCGTGATGCGTGCCCCACGGCTACCGATGGCCGACGACGTCACGCCGTCGGCTACGGACGCCTCGGCCTGTGCCCGCGTCCGGTCGGCGAGCACCTGACCGGCCGAGGCTGCGGCCGGCGGGCCTCCTGCCTTGCCCTCGATGCGCGCGCCAACAGTGGGCCGCACGAGAGGCGAGGTCGTCAGTCCGGCATAGACGATTGCGGCGAGGAGCGCCGCGGATACCAGTGCGGCCAGAGCGGCCCATAGCTTTACCGTCATGGGCGCGTCTCCTTTTTCTCCGGCTTCGGCGCCTCGGTGCCCATCTGGTAGGCCGTGGTCCAGCCCCAGGCGCCGGACCCATAGCCGCGCTGCGCCACACGCTCGGCATAGATGTCCTCGACGATCTCTCCGTCGCCAGCCAACAGGGCGCGCGTCGAGCAGACTTCGGCACACAGCGGCAACTTGCCTTCGGCAATTCGATTGCGGCCATATTTCTGCAGCTCGGCGACGCTGCCCGGCTGCTCCGGGCCGCCGGCGCAATACGTGCATTTATCCATCTTCCCGCGGCTGCCGAAATTGGTGGCCTGAGGATATTGCGGTGCGCCGAACGGGCACGCGTAGAAACAATAGCCGCAGCCGATGCAGATATCCTTGTCGTGGAGCACGATCCCGATGTCGGTCTGATAGATGCAACTGACGGGGCAGACCGCGATACACGGCGCGTCCGTGCAGTGCATGCAGGATATGGAGATCGACTTCTCCCCCGGCTGGCCGTCACCCAACGTGACGAGGCGTCGCCGGTTTATACCCCACGGCACCT
Source organism: Hyphomicrobiaceae bacterium (assembly GCA_050249405.1). Lineage (GTDB taxonomy): Bacteria > Pseudomonadota > Alphaproteobacteria > Rhizobiales > Hyphomicrobiaceae. The sequence goes on from JBFWQN010000017.1 coordinate 3,302, forward strand.
CATGCTCGTTCTTGCATGCCGTCGTGCAGGCATTGCACTCGATGCAGCGCTCAGCGTCACACAGGAATTTCATCCGGGCCATTCGCGCGCACTCCCTGGCATCAAGCCGGCTCGATACGGCAGAGCGTAGTCTTGGTCTCCTGCATGTAGGTGACCGGGTCGTAGCCGTAGGTCGTGGCAGTATTCGCCGCCTCGCCAACGACCCAGGGCGATGTGCCTTCGGGGTATCGGGCCGAGCGATCCTCCCCCATCCACATTCCCGCGAAATGGAATGGCATGAATACGGTTCCGGACGCGACCCGCTGGGTTACGAGTGCGGAGATGCGCACCGCTGCGCCTTCCGGCGTTCGCAGCCACACGAGCGTGCCCGGACGGATGCCCTTGGCATTGGCGTCGGCCGGATTGATCTCGACGAACATGCGCTGTTGCAGCTCGGCGAGCCACGAGATCGCCCGGGTTTCATCGCCGCCCCCTTCAAATTCGACGAGGCGTCCCGATGTCAGCACCAGTGGGAATTCCTGCGACTTGTCGACTTGTTGCACCGACCAGAAGAGAGCAGGCAGTCGCCAATGGCGACGGTCGTCATGGGTGCGGTATTTTGGTAGGAGATCGCGCCGCGGCGTATAGAGCGGCTCGCGGTGCTTCGGCACAGGATCGGGATAGTTCCAGACGAGCGATCGGGCCTTGCCGTTGCCGAATGGCGCGATCCCGTGAGCAAGAGCGACGCGCTGAATGCCGCCGGACAAATCCGTTTTCCAGTTGACCGCGCCGATCAGGCTTTCGAGGCTTGGAGCGGTCGGCCCCGGCAGGGCCGTCTGCGCGATTTCCGATCGCTGCTGTCGGTCGGGCGGGGTCGAGGGCTCCGGCACCGCTCCCCCGGCGCGCTCCGGCACTCCGCCTGGGGGTGGGGCTTCGGGGGATTGCCCGGGGCTGTTCTCCGGTCGGGCGAGCGTGTTCGATTCGCCGACCGTTTTGCCGGCTTGTTGCTTGGCTGGACCGTTCGGCTCCTTGTGAGACGTCATCACCGCGCGAGCGACGGCCACGATTTTCGCACGCTCATCGGACGTCAGCTCGCTGTCCCAGCCGGCTCGCTGCAGCATTGCCATCGTCATCTCGGGATAGCCGGTCCCGATCGGCGACCCCGCGGGCGCCGAATTGTCCGCCAGCAGCCCGATGCCGTCGTGCTCGGTGCCCCACGCGGCGCGGAATGGCAACCCTCCCGCCGCGACCGGCTTCGACTGGTCGTAGAGTAGCGGCGTGCCCGGGTGTTTCACGTCCGGCGTGCTCCAGCAGGGCCATGGCAGGCCGTAGTATTCACCCTTCACCGGCTCGGCGAGGCCGATCGATGTAACGCGGTCAAATTTCTCCTGGTGCTGCATGTGGAGCTTCAACCGCTCCGGGCTTTGCCCCGTATAACCAATCGACCATGTGCCGCGATTGACCTCGCGCAGCACCGACTCTGGGACCGGCTCATTGTTCACCACCTCGATATGCTTGAACATCTCCTCGGCGATGCCAAGCTTGCTCGCCAGCAGGTAGGTGATCTCGTAGTCCGATTTCGCCTCGAAAATCGGCTCGATGACTTTCTCGCGCCATTGCAGTGCGCGTTGCGAGTTCGTCACTGATCCGGCCATCTCCATCGTTGTCCCGGCGGGAAGCAGATAGACGCCGTCGCGACGATCCGACATCACCGCGCTTGCGGTCGGCACCGGATCGATGATGACCATCAGATCCAGCGCTTCCATCGCCTTCTTCACATCGCGGCCTCGCGACTGCGAGTTCGGTGAATGACCCCAATAGATCATCGCTCGGAGCGGATGCGGCTGTTCCAGGGCGCCATTTCTCTCGAGCACACCGTCCTGCCATCGGGAGATGGTTATGCCGGCCGCCTGCATCAGCTTTTCCGACTGGAACCGGGAGACCAGCCACTCGTAGCCGACGTCCCATACACCCGCCCAGTGGCGCCACGCGCCGGCACTCAAGCCGTAATAGCCGGGAAGGGTATCGGAGTTCGGGCCGATGTCGGTTGCGCCCTGCACGTTGTCGTGGCCGCGGAAGATATTCGCGCCGCCGCCGCTGACGCCGATATTGCCGAGAGCCAGCTGATAGATCGAGGCAGCGCGCACCTTGTTGTTGCCGATCGACGACTGCGTCAATCCCATGCACCAGATGAGCGTGCCAGGCCGGTTCTTCGCCGTTATCTCGGCAATCCGCTTGACTTGGGCGGCAGGTACACCCGTGACATGCTCGGTCTCCTCCGGAGTCCATTGCTGGACCTCCTTGACCACCTCGTCGAAGCGCCAGACGCGTTTTGCGATGTAGTCCTTGTCCTCCCATCCGTTCGCCAGCACCTCGCGCAGCACGCCCCATAGCAGCGCGACGTCCGTTCCCGAGCGAATGCGTACATACTCGTCGGCGTGCGCGGCGGTGCGCGTGAATCGCGGATCGACGACGATGAGCTTGGCGCCTTTCTCCTTGGCGCGGAGGATGTGCAGCATGGAGACGGGATGAGCCTCGGCCGGATTGCCGCCGAGCAGGAAGATCGACTTCGAGTTGGCGATGTCGTTGAAGCTGTTCGTCATGGCGCCATAGCCATAGGTGCTCGCCACACCCGCGACGGTGGTCGAGTGGCATATTCGCGCCTGATGATCGCAGTTGTTCGATCCCCAGAAAGCCCACAGCTTGCGCTGGAGATAGGCTTGCTCGTTGGAAGCCTTGGACGAGCCGCACAGGAAAACCGAATCCGGACCGCTTTCCTTGCGTATTGTAAGAAGCTTGTCACCGATCTCGTCGATGGCCTGTTGCCACGGAATGCGCGTCCATTTGCCATCGACGAGCTTCGTCGGATATTTCAGCCGTCGATCACCTTTGGCGAGCTCACGCGTCGCAGCCCCCTTGGCGCAATGAGTGCCCATATTGATCGGGCTTTCGAACACTGGCTCCTGGCCGATCCAGACTCCGTTCTGCACCTCCGCCCAAATCGAGCATCCGACCGAGCAGAACGGGCATATCGTCTTCTTCAGAATCGTTTGAGATTCTGCCAGCGGCTCTGCGGGTGCCGCCTCGACCCGGCTCGGCATCAGCGACGCCAGCACGCTCAGGCTGGCCAGCGTTGCCGCGCCTTCAATCACGTCGCGGCGATTGGGGACGGCTGAGGGCGGCGGGATATCACCGACCGGCCCGCCAGCCGACGGACGTTTTCGATGAAGCATGTTGCATCACTTCGCTGACTTCAGAAGCGCGCAGCCGCGTAATAGCGCGCGATATGCGGCGATATGGCCGGCGGCTCGGATCTTGCCTGAATTGGCGCGTCGGAAGGCTCAGTCGAGCCATTGCCCGTAGCGACGCCGCAGACCAGCAATGCAGCGACGATCCCACGGCGCGTCACGGCAACTTCTGCGGGACGAGAGAAGCTTCGATCGTCAGTTGGCTTCGACATTGTCGTTTTTCCGAGCTCGGCTATTCGCGTAAACGAGCGTGGGGCTTTCGGGTTCCACGCGGGCGGCTCGCAGGAACGAGTCGGCATGAGGCTCGGGCTCGGACGGTCGCATCGACTGCTTTTGCTGCCGCCACCGGTCCCGTGACGGGCGTGGCTAGGTGGGAGCTGGCGCATTTTCGAGCGATTGCGCCTGGCAAGATGCGGCGTGAGCGTCGTCGCCGAGTGCGATAAGCTCTCGGCAGGAGTAAGGCGGGCGCACTGGCAGGAGACGGGCATGGGACACAGCAGCGAGCTTCTCGCGCTTTCATCGGTGGAGCTTCGGCGGCGCATCGGATCGAAGGAGATATCGCCGGTCGAGCCGCTCGAGGCGTCGATCACGCGCATCGAGGCCGTCAACCCCGCTGTCAACGCCGTGACGGCCACATGCATTGCCCGCGCCCGCAAGGAGGCCGTCGAGGCCGAGAAGGCGGCGCTTGCGGGCGAGACGCTAGGGCCGCTGCACGGTCTGCCGACGGGGATCAAGGACCTCGAGGAGACGGCGGGCCTGCTCACCACCTACGGCTCTCCGCTCTACCGCGACCATGTTCCGGAGGCCGACAACACCATGGTCGCCCGTGTGCGCAAGGCGGGTGCCATCGTCGTCGGCAAGACCAACGTGCCGGAGTTCGGTGCCGGCGCGAACAGCCGCAACGTGGTGTGGGGTGCCACGGGGAATCCGTTCTCGCCGCTGCTCAATGCGGGTGGATCGTCCGGCGGCTCGGCCGTGGCACTCGCAACCGACATGCTGCCGGTCTGCACGGGCTCGGACACCGGCGGCTCGTTGCGCATCCCCGCCGCCATCAATGGCGTGGTGGGCTTCAGGCCGTCGCCCGGACTGGTCCCCAACTCGAAGGCGGCGCGTGGCTGGGCGAACATCTCGGTGGTTGGGCCGATGGGACGGACGGTGGCCGACACCTGCCAGCTGCTCGTCGCGCAGGCCGGCCACGACGCCGTCGATCCGCTGTCCTATCCGGTCGATCCGGCCATGCTCGGCGAGCCGGCGCCCGTGGACCTCGGCCATCTCCGAGTGGCCTGGACCGAGGACTTCGGCCAGTGTCCCGTCGATGATGGGATCCGCAAGGTGATGCACGCGCGGATCGGCGCCATGCGGCACCTGTTCAAGGCGTGCGACCACATCCAACCCGACCTCGGCGAGGCCGACCGCTGCTTCGACGTGCTGCGCGCGTTGTCGTTCGTGCAGCGCTACCAGACGCAATACGAGAAGGACAAGTCGCAGCTCGGGCCGAACATCCGCGCCAACTACGAGCTCGCCTCCGGCATGACCCTTGCCGACGTGGCCTGGGCCGAGGCCGAGCAGACGCGCATCTACCGGCGCTTCCAGGCGCTTTTCCGCGACTACGACCTGATCCTGTCCCCGACCGTGCCGGTGACGCCGTTCCCGTGGACGAGCCTTTATCTCGCGGAGATGAACGGCGCGCCGCTGCGCAACTACTACCACTGGCTGGCGCTCACCTACGTCATCACCATCGTCAACAATCCGGCGATCTCGCTCCCCTGCGGCGTCGACCATGCGGGCATGCCGTTCGGCTTGCAGATCGTCGGGCGCGCGCGCGGTGATGCGGAGCTGCTGTCGGCGGCCCACGCCATCGAGCAGTCGCTTGCGCGGATCTCGGAGTGCCGGCGGCCCCGACCCGACCTCGGCAAGCTGACGCGGGCGACGCCGGAGCTGACGTCGATCGTGACGCATCCGCCGGCGCACACGGAGATGGGCTGAGCGGTAAAGGCGGCGGAGCGCCACAACGCCTGGAACCCGAGCAGCATGCCGACGGATTGATGCTTGTTCGGACGCTAAGGGTAGGCGAGATTGTCAGGCATGCGCCCGAGCCGCCGCTGCTCGGCCCGGGCGGGCATGCGGCCCGGCCGACGCGAGCGGCCTTGGGCGTCGGAGGCGAGACGGATGCGATTGTTCGCGGCGACGCTGGCGACCGAGACGAACACGTTCTCTCCGATCCCTACGAGCCTCGACTCGTACCGGGAGGTGGTTTTCCTGAGACCTGGCGAGCATCCCGACGACGCGCCCCGCATGTGCACGGCGCCGCTTCTGGTCGCCCGCCGCCGCGCCGCCGCAGAGGGCTACACGCTGATCGAGGGCAGCTGCTTTGCGGCGAGCCCCGCCGGCATCACCAGCCGGCAGGCCTACGAGACGATGCGTGACGAGATCCTCGACCAACTCGGGCGGGCCATGCCGCTCGACGGGGTGCTGCTCGGGCTGCACGGTGCGATGGTCGCGCACGGCTACGACGACGTCGAAGGCGACATCCTCGAGCGCGTGAGGGCGATCGTCGGCCCAGCCGCAGTGATCGGCGTCGAGCTCGACCCGCATTGCCACCTGACGCTGAAACGCGTGCGCCTCGCCGACGTGATCGTCACCTACAAGGAGTTCCCGCATACCGACGTCGTCGAGCGGGCGGAGGAGGTGCTCGACCTGGTGCTGGCCAAGCTCCGGGGCAAGGCACGGCCGGTCATGAGCGTCTACGACTGCCGGCAGATCGCGAGCTATCCGACGACCTTGCCCTTGATGCGGGCCTTCGTCGACCGCATCAAGGGAATGGAAGGCAAGGACGGCGTGCTGTCGATCTCGATCGCCCATTGCTTCCCCTATGGCGATGTGGCCGAGCTCGGCACGCGGGTTCTCGTGGTGACCGACGGTGACAAGCCGAAAGGCGAGGCAATCGCCACGCGCCTTGGAGAGGAGCTGATCGGCATGCGCGGGCGGACGGCACCCGCCTATCTCGACGTCGCGGCTGCCGTCGGCGCGGCGATGGCCGCCAACGAGGGTCCCGTCGTCGTCGCCGAGCCTGCGGACAATGCCGGCGGTGGTGCGCCGAGCGACAATACCACGGTGCTGAAAGAGCTGATCGCGCGCGGCGCCGAAAGTGCGGCGCTGGGGCCGATCTGGGATCCGATCGCGGTGCGGCTCTGCTTCGATGCGGGCCTCGGCGCGCATTTCGCCCTGCGCCTCGGCGGCAAGACGGGCCCGCAGTCCGGCCTGCCGGTCGATGCCATGGTCGAGGTAACGGCGCTCGTGCGCGACGCATGGCAGAGCTTCGGGCCGACGCGCGTGCCACTCGGCGATTGCGCGGCGGTTCGTATCGGCGGCATCGACGTGGTCCTCATCACCAAGCGCACGCAGGCCCTGGGGCTGGAGCTGTTCTCCAATCTCGGCATCGACCCGCTGGCGCGGCGCGTCCTCGTCGTGAAGTCGACCAATCATTTCATGGCCGCGTTCGGCCCGGTCGCCAAGCGCGTGATCTACGTCGACAGCGATGCGCCGCTGTCGCGCGATTACCGTCGCATTCCGTATGTGAAGGTCGAGCGGCCGATCTGGCCCCTCGACCAGGACACGAGCCCGGGGCTCGTCGCGTGAGACGTCCGCAACAAAAAAGGGAGAGCGGAGCATGGTGAGGAAAACGGGTAGTCGCCGGGCGCCACTCGCGCTGGGTTTGGCGCTGGCACTGCTTGCACCCGCGTCGTCGGTGCCGGCGCTGGCGCAGAAGACCCTGAAGGCGACGATGCACGCCGACGTGCGCACGCTCGACCCATTCTGGACCACGCAGACCATCGCCGGCATCCACGGCATGATGGTCTACGACACGCTGTTTGCGAGCGACGACAGCCTGAAGCCACAGCCGCAGATGGTCGACACGTGGACCGTCAGCGACGACCGCAAGGTCTATACGTTCACCCTGCGCGAGGGCCTGAAGTTCCATGACGGCAGTCCGGTGACGTCGAAGGACGTCGTGGCCTCGATGAACCGCTGGGGCAAGCGCGACGGCGCCGGCAAGCAGCTGATGGGCTACACCGCCTCGCTCGAGGCGAAGGGCGACAAGACCTTCGTGTGGTCGCTGAAGGAGCCCTACGGCCTGCTGATCGATACGCTCGCCAAGACCGGGACCTCGATCCCGTTCGTCATGCGCGAGAAGGAGGCGCTGGTCGATCCGTTCAAGCAGATCGACGAGGTGGTGGGCTCCGGGCCCTTCCGCTTCAAGAAGGACGAATGGGTGCCGGGATCGAAGACCGTCTACGAGAAATTCAAGGAGTACGTGCCGCGTAAGGAGCCCGCCTCGGGCCATGCCGGGGGCAAGGTGGTCAATGTCGATCGCGTCGAGTTCGTCTGGCTCTCCGACCCGCAGACCGCGCAGTCCGCGCTGGCCGCCGGCGAGATCGATTATCTCGAGAACCCGCAGCCCGACTTCCTCCCGATCCTCGAGGGGACGCCCGGCGTGAAGCTCGAGCAGCACGCCGCCATGGGCACGATGGGCATCCTGCAGCTCAACCATCTGCACCCGCCCTTCAACAACGTGAAGGCGCGGCAGGCGATGCTGCACATCATCAACCCGGCCGATTTCCTGAACACCATTGCGGCCGACAAGAAGCTGCAGAGGCTCTGCTACTCCTATTTCGGCTGCGGCGTCGAGATGGAGACGGACGCCGGCTCGGAGGCCTACAAGGCACCGAAGGACTACAAGAAGGCCGAGGCCCTGTTCAAGGAGGCCGGCTACAACGGCGAGCCGATCACCATCCTGCACGCCACGGATCACCAGTACATCAATCCTGCGAACCTGGTGATGATCCAGCAGCTGCGCAAAGCCGGCTTCCTGAAGCTCGACGTGCAGTCGATGGATTGGGGCTCGGTCGTTGCCAAGCGCGCCAAGAAGGAGGCGCCGGCACAGGGCGGCTGGAACATCTTCATCACCGGAACGACGGTGCTCACGTCGTCGAGCCCGATCACGCACACCTCGATCGGCATGGGTTGCGACAAGGCCTGGTTCGGCTGGCCGTGCGACCAGAAGTTCGAGGACCTGCGCAAGGAGTGGGCCTTCGCGGGAGATATCCCGACGCGCAAGAAGATCGCCGTCGAGATTTCCAAGCGCGCCTATGAGCTGGTGCCCTACATCACGTTCGCGCAGTGGACGAACCCGGTCGCCTATCGCTCGGACAAGATCAGCGGCGTGATCTCGGTGCCGTCGGTGCCGCCGATGTGGAACATCGAGAAGAAATGACAACGCTTCTGCCGCGCTTGCCTGACGGCGCGAGGGTCCAAGAGCCCTCGCGTGCATTGAAGGCGGTGCAACCGGAGGCGCGACCATGACCGCCTACATCGTGCGACGGCTGCTCGCCACCGTGCCCGTCATGGCCGTGGTGGCGCTGTTCGTATTCTTCCTGCTGCACCTCACACCCGGCGATCCGGCCGCGGTGATCGCCGGCGACGACGCCTCGCCGGCCGAGATCGACGGGGTGAGGCGCAAGCTGGGACTCGACCGGCCCATCTGGGAGCAGTTCGGTCTCTATGTCTGGAATCTGCTGCACGGGGACCTCGGCACCTCGATTTTCTCCAACCTGCCGGTGATGACGCTCGTCCGCCAACGGCTCGAGCCGTCGCTGGTCCTTGCCGTCGCCACGCTCACGGTTGCCGTGGTGCTGGCCATTCCGATGGGCGTGATCGCGGCCTGGAAGGCTCGCTCGACCGTCGACCGGCTGGTGATGGGCTTCTCGGTGCTGGGCTTTGCCGTGCCGGTGTTCCTGATCGGTTACCTGCTCATCTACGTGTTCGCCATCCAGCTCCGCTGGCTGCCCGTGCAAGGCTATCAACCGCTCTCGAACGGCATCCTCGGCACGCTGCGCTCGATCGCGCTGCCGTCGCTGGCGCTGGGCATGACCTACATGGCGCTCATCGCGCGCATCACCCGGGCGAGCATGCTCGAGGTGCTCTCCGAGGACTACATCCGTACGGCGCGAGCCAAGGGGGTGGCGACGCGCGGCGTGCTACTCCGGCACGCACTGAAGAATGCCGCGGTGCCCATCGTCACGGTGATCGGCATCGGCTTCGCGCTGCTCATCTCCGGCGTCGTCATCACCGAGACCGTCTTCAACATTCCCGGCCTCGGACGACTCACCGTCGATGCGATCCTGAAGCGCGACTATCCGATCATCCAGGGTCTCATCATCCTGTTCGCCGGGGCGAAGGTGCTGGTGAACCTGCTGATCGACATCAGCTACTCGTTCCTCGATCCACGCATTCGTCACTGAGGGGAGCCGATGGCCAGCGTCGCCGACACCGTCTCCGCCCAGCCCGCCGCAATGCCGCACGCCTTCCGGCGCTGGGCCGGCCGGCACAAGACCATCGTCGGCGGCGTGCTGATCCTCCTGGTCCTCGTCGTTGTCGCGGTGGCGGCGCCCTGGCTGGCCGGCGATCCGCTGCAGTTCGAGCCGACCAACCGGCTGAAGCGCCCGTCGGCGGAGTTCTGGCTCGGCACCGATCAGTTCGGGCGAGACGTCTACAGTCGCGTGGTGCACGGGACGCGCATCTCGCTCGTGGTGGGCCTGAGCGTCGCGGTGCTGGCCACGGGCCTCGGTCTCGTGATCGGCGTGCTCTGCGGCTACTACCGCCGCGTCGACGGCATCGTCATGCGCATCATGGACGGCATGATGGCCATTCCCTCGATCCTGCTCGCGATAGCGCTGATCACGCTGATGAAAGCGAGCCTGCTGATCGTGATCGTCGCCATCACGATCCCCGAGATACCGCGCGTCGTGCGCCTCGTGCGCTCGGTCGTGCTGTCGGTGCGGGCGCGGCCGTTCATCGATGCGGCCATTGCGAGCGGCACCCGCAACGGCCGCATCATGGTGCGCCACATCCTGCCCAACACCATCGCGCCGCTCATCGTGCAGGCGACCTACGTGTGCGCCTCCGCCATTCTCACGGAGGCGGGCCTCTCGTTCCTGGGTGCCGGCACGCCGCCGGAGATCCCGAGCTGGGGCAATGTCATCTCGCTCGGCCGGACGTTCTTCCAGATCGCGCCGTGGATCATCTTCTTTCCGGGACTGTGCCTCGCGATCACCGTGCTCGCCATCAATCTCGTCGGTGACGGGCTCCGCGACATGCTCGACCCGCGCATCGCCCGGCGCATGTGAGGCCTCAATGCCGACGATCGCCGCGACAGCCCCCGGAGAGACAAGGCCGACCGACAGCGAGCCGGTGCTGTCGGTTCGCGATCTCTCGACCCATTTCTTCACCTCGGATGGTGTCGTGCGCGCCGTGGACGGCGTCTCCTTCGATCTTCATCGCGGCGAGACACTTTGCATCGTCGGCGAATCGGGCTGCGGCAAGAGTGTCTCCGCGCTCTCGATCCTGGGGCTCATCCCGCGCGAGGCGGGGCGCATCGTCGCCGGCTCGATCAGGTTCGAAGGCAGGGAGCTGGTGGGGCTCGAGGAGGCCGAGATGCGGCGCCTGCGCGGCAACCGCATCTCGATGATCTTCCAGGAGCCCATGACGTCGTTGAACCCGGTGTTCACGGTCGGTCGCCAGATCGCCGAGACGCTCGAGATCCACCAGGGGCTGTCGAGCCGGGCGGCGGCCGAGCGGGCCGTGGAGATGCTGGCGCTGGTGCGCATCGCGGATGCGCGCCGCCGCGCGGACGAGTACCCGCATCAGCTTTCCGGCGGCATGCGGCAACGCGTGATGATCGCCATCGCACTCGCCTGCAATCCGCAGGTGCTCATCGCCGACGAGCCGACAACGGCGCTCGACGTGACGATCCAGGCGCAGATCCTCGAGTTGATGCTGGAGCTGAAGGAGCGACTGGGCACGGCGATCGTGCTCATCACGCACGACCTGGGCGTGGTCGCCGAGGTCGCAGAAAGGGTGATCGTCATGTATGCGGGGCGCACCGCCGAGGAGGCGAGCGTGGCCGATCTGCTGTCCAAGCCGCAGCACCCGTACACGCGCGGGCTGATCGGCTCCATCCCGAGGCGGTCGATGCCGGGGGCTGCAAAGAAGATCCGCGCCCGCCTCCAGGAGATCCCGGGCATGGTCCCCTCGCTGCGCGAGCCGATCCCCGGCTGCGCCTTCGCACCCCGCTGCAGCCTTGTCACGGAGCGGTGCACGCGCGAGCGCCCGCCGCTCGAGGCGCACGGCCCCTTCCATCGCGCCGCCTGCTGGGAGACGGCGCCGGCCGCCTTCGGACCCGCCTGATCACCCGACGAGGATGCCGATGACAACTCCGGCCACCGCGCCGACAGCCTCGGACACCGTGCTCCACGTACGCGGCCTGAAGAAGCATTTCCCCATCAGGAAAGGCTTGCTTTCCCGCGTCGTGGGACACGTGCAGGCTGTGGACGGCGTATCGTTCGCGATTCGGCGCGGCGAGGCGCTGTGCCTCGTCGGGGAATCGGGTTGCGGCAAGTCGACGGTTGCCCGCTCGATCGCGCGCCTCGAGGAGCCGACCGGCGGCACCATCGAGCTCCGCGGCAGAGACATCACGCGGCTCGGGCAGGAGGCGATGCGCCCCTACCGGCGCGAGATGCAGATGATCTTCCAGGACCCCTACTCCTCGCTCAACCCGCGCCTCACGGCGGGCCAGATCGTGAGCGAGCCGCTGACCAATTTCGGCCTCGCCTCCGGACAGGAGCTCCAACAGCGGGTTGCGGGCCTGTTCGAGCGCGTCGGGCTGCGCGCGGATGCCATGGCCAAGTATCCGCACGAGTTCTCCGGCGGCCAGCGCCAGCGCCTCGGCATCGCACGTGCCCTCGCCGTGAGCCCGAGCCTCATCCTCGCCGACGAGCCGCTCTCCGCCCTCGACGTCTCGGTGCAGGCGCAGGTGCTGAACCTGCTGATCGAGCTGCAGGACGAGCTGTCTCTGGGCTACCTGTTCGTCAGCCACGATCTCGCGGTGGTCGAGCACATCGGCCACCGGATCGCGGTCATGTATCTGGGACGCATTGTCGAGCTGGCCGACAATGCCGCGCTGTTCGCTCGGCCACTCCACCCCTACACCGAGGCCCTGCTGGCTGCGGCACCGGTGCCGGAGGCGGGCGCGCGCCGGCAGCGTATCGTCCTGCAGGGCGACGTGCCGAGCCCATCCGCGCCGCCATCAGGCTGCCGTTTCCATACGCGCTGCCCCTACGCGACATCCGCCTGCCGGGTCACCGATCCGCCGCTGCAAGAGGTGGCTCCGGGGCATCACGTGGCCTGCCTGTTGCGGCCCGTGGGCGGCGATGGGGCGCCGCTGGCGTCGCGCCCGCGGTAACCAGCGGCCGCAGTCGCACGTTCAGATCAGGCGCGATTGGGCAACCCACCAGCCTGGCTCGGCGGCAGCGAGCGCGCGAGCCCCGGCTGCGGCGTTCGACGCCGATGTGAACAGGGCAAAGCACGTGGCGCCGCTCCCCGACATGCGCGCCAGCAGGGCGCCGTCGAGGGTGCCGAGAGCGCGGCGCACGCCATCGATCGCCGGGCACAGGCGGACGGCCGGAGCCTCGAGATCGTTGGGCCGCTCGCGGAGCCATTCGGCAAGGTCGGCGGCCGTTGTGACGTCGGGTTTCCCAGGGATGCCCGGCGCTACCGCCAGGGGAGGGGCGCCGAGAGCGCGGAACACATCCGCCGTGCCGAGCCCGACGCGCGGGTTGGCGAGAACAACCCATGCCGGAGGAAAGTGATCGAGCGCCTCCACATGCTCGCCGAGGCCCCACATCATGGCCGCGCGCCCTGTCAGGCAGACGGGCACGTCGGCGCCGATGGAGGATGCGATCCGGTGCCAATCGATATCGGCCGCGTCCGTGTTGGCTCGTCGCAGGAGCCGCAGCGCTGCCGCCCCATCGGCCGAGCCACCGCCGATGCCGGCAGCCACCGGCAGCCGCTTGTCGAGCGTCAAGCGGCCGGCTCGCAGGCCGGGCTTTGCCGCACGGGCGGCGGCGACGGCGCGCAGAACGAGGTTTTCCGGGCCGCCGGCAAGCGAGTCCGCCGTCTCACCGCCGACGACGAGGCCTTCGGGGGCGCCGGGCTCGAGCGAGAGGGTGTCATAGGCCGTCTCGGCGAAGGCCACGAGGCTCAGCAACTCATGATAGCCGTCGGCTCGGCGGCCTAGCACGCGGAGCGACAGGTTGACCTTGGCGTGCGCGCGCTCGGTGATCGCGGCGAGCGGGGCTGCCATGGCCGCACCTCTGTCCGCGGCCCCAGCCGGCCTCACTGGAAGCCCGGCGCCTGCGGGTTGAGCCGGGATTCGATCCGCTTTTTCGGCGGCGCCGACTTTGCCGCCTTGGATTTCTTGGCCTTTTGCGCCTTCGCCACGGGAGGCGGGTCCTGCAGGCCGTTGTCGATCTTTTGCTGGATCTTCGCCGCGTCGTCGGGCTCCGGCTTCAGCGTCAGCGCCTGCCGCCACTGGAAATAGGCCTCGCGCTGGCGCCCCACGCGCCAGAAGGCATCGCCCAGATGGTCGTTCAAGGTCGGGTCCTCGGGCCTGAGCTCGACGGCACGCTCGAGATGCTTGACCGCCTGCTTGTAGTTGCCGAGCCGGTATTGCGCCCAACCCAGGCTATCGACGATGTAGCCGTCGTCAGGCTTGAGCTGAACCGCGCGCTCGATGAGCTTCAAGCCCTGCTTCAGGTTGATGCCCTGGTCGACCCACGAATAGCCGAGGTAGTTGAGCACGAGCGACTGATCGGGCGACAGCTGCATGGCCTTCTGCAGATCGGCCTCTGCCAGCTGCCATTTCTTGATGCGCTCGTAGCTCGTTCCCCGCGCATAGAAATACGACCAGTGCTTCGCCTCCGGCTTGTCGATGAGCCGGATCGCCTTGGTGTAGTAGCCGATCGCCTCCTCGTAGCGCTTGCGTCCCCGCATCATGTTGCCGAGCGCATCGAGCGGCCGGATGTCGGAGGGGTCGCGGTCGGACAGCTCCTCGAGCAGACGCTTGGCCTCGTCCACGCGGTCGAGCAGGTTGAGGTTTTGCGCCTTGCGGATGTCGACGGCCTGCTGCAGCGGGCTTCCCGCAGGGATGCGCTCGTAGGCAGCGAGCGCCGACTCGTAGCTCTTGGTCGTCTCGTAGACGTTGGCGAGGGACGCGAGCGCGAATGGGGATTGCGGCTCGAGATAGAGGGCCATCTGCAGGTAGATGGCACCGATGCTGATGCCACCCTCGCTGGCGAGCGCCTCGCCGAGGCCATAGAAGATCTCCGCGAGCCCCTGGCTCGGATCGGCAACCAGCAGGCCGACCGGCTCGCCGGCCTTGACGCGCGCCAAAACGCTCTTGGCCACCGGATGCAGGGTGCCACCGGTCTTCTTGGCGTGCTCCTCGAGCGTCGCGGTAGCGAGCGCGGCATCGCCCCGGGCGGCGGCATGCTGCGCATAGGCGAGAGCCACGCGGAAGGACTTCGTGTCGGAGCGGAAAATGCGCTCGTAGGCCGTGCGGGCCTGCTGCTGGTCGCCGGCGACGTCGTACATCAGCGCCTTGTGGTAGCGGACGTAGAAACGCGCCCACTCGGCCTGGTTGACGGTGTCGGCCTCGGCGATGCCGCCCGCGATGTCGCCCTGGGCGACCTTCATCCAGCCGCGCGCCAGGGCGAGCGTCAGTTGCTCCATGACGCCGCTGCCCGGCGCCTTGAAGTGCTCGATCGCCTCCGTATAGCGTTTGCCTTTCGCGGCCTCGAGGCCGAGCACGAGATGCGCCATGCGGTGCTGCGGCTCGCTGCCGAGAATGCGCCGTGCCAGCTCGATGGCCTGCGTGAACCGGCCTTCCGCTGTCTCCATGAGCAGCGATTGCTCGGCGAGCGGCAAATTGCTGGGATCGCGGTCGAGGGCGGCCCGATAGTACTCCGCGGCGGCTGTGCTGTCGTGCTGTCCGCGCGCCACGCGACCCGCAAGGTAGCTGCCGAGGAGGGTATGCGCCTCGGGCGCCTCGTCCCCCGTGCGTGGCAAGGTCGGCCCGGCCGCGAGGGACGGTCCCGCAGCCAGCAGGACGCAAGCGAGGGCGGCAGCCACCGCGGCGCGGCAGCGCTGGAAAGCGGCACGCATCAGCATTTTCCTCGTCCTAGCGGGCGCCCGGCGCCGGCCCTGCTCGACTGATTCATCCATGTCGCAGGCTAGCAAAGATCGGTCCCCCTTGGCCATAACGATCGCCCAATGGTGGCCCGGCATCGGCCAGGGCACGCGCCTTCGCCGCTAGATGGCTGGCGTCTCGCCTGCGAGCACACGCTGGAACACCGGCCGGTCGACATTGCCGCCCGAAAGTATGGCACCGAGGCGTGCACCCGGCCGGCGGCGCTTGTCCACAAGCAGGGCGGCAAGGGCTGCAGCGCCGGCGCCTTCCGCCACGTTGTGCGTGGTCTCGAACAGCAGCCGCATGGCCTCGGCAATGGCGTCCTCGGAGACCTGCACGATGTCCGCCGCGCCGCGTCGGATCACCGCGATGGCGTCTGGATGCGGCTCGCGGCAGGCGAGGCCGTCGGCGAAGGTGGCGGCGCTGTTGGTCGACACCGGCCGCCCGGCCTCGAACGACAGCGCAACGGCCGGCGCGGCAGCGGCAACCACGCCCACGATCTCGGTCGCGAGGCCGAGAGCGTCACGGGCGGCCAGGAGCCCGGAGATGCCAGAGCCCATGCCGATCGGCACGAACACGGCATCGAGCGGGCCGGCGGCAGCGAACAGCTCGAGCGCGTAGCTCGCCACCCCTTTCACCAGGGCCGGATGATACGAAGGAACCATATGCAACCCTTCGCTGGCGGCGAGACGCGCGGCCTCGTTCTTGGCCTCGTCGAAATCCCGGCCGTGCTCGACGAGGTGCGCCCCGAAGGCGCGCATGGCGGCATTCTTCTCGGCCGAGTTGCCGTGCGGCACGAGTATGGTCGAGGCGAGGCCAGCCGCCTTTGCCGCCCGTGCGATCGACTGGCCGTGGTTGCCGCGGGTCGCGGTGACGACGCCGCGGGGGCGGGCGCCGCCACCTGCCAGCTCGGCCATGTAGACGATACCGCCGCGGATCTTGAAGGCGCCGATCGGCGTGTGGTTCTCGTGCTTGAGCCAGACCTCGCAGCCAGCGCGCTCGGCGAGCAGCGGCCAGGCGTAGGCAGGGGTCGGCGGCATCTGGGCATGCACGAGGGCCGCTGCCGCCTCCAGCTCGTCCCGCGCGAAGGCGTAGGCATCGGATGCGGGCATGGCGGCCTCCAGCTTGCTGGCGAGTGAAGCTCCAGAGCGAGCGCGTTGCGTCCCGCGAGCGCCTAGCACGGGTCCCCCTCCGGACGCACGCGGCCAGCTGATCTGCGTCAAAGTGCGCAATCCCCCGTGCTCGCGCTTTCCGGACTATCCGCCGCTTTGAAACCTCCGGGGGAGCGTGCGGACATGGCGATGAGCGACATCGGCGACGTGCAAGGCGGCGGCGCACGGGCCAAATGGATCGGCGTCTACGTCGGCGTGCTGGCCACGCTGCTCGCCATCTGTGGCGTCGGCGGCGGGAATGCGGCGAAGGATGCGACCCGCGCCAATATCGAGGTGACGAACATGTGGGGGTTCTTCCAGGCGAAGAACGTCCGCCGCACGGCCTTCTCGCTCGCCGCCGACGAGCTCGAGCTCGGGCTCAAGGCCAATCCCGCTTTGCCCGCCGAGGCACGCCAGGCCACGGAGGCGAGGATCAAGAGCTACCGCGACACGGTGGCAGCCTTCACCAGCGACAAGCAGCGAAACGAGGGCCTCGACGAGCTCTTCCAGCGCGCCAAGGCACTGGAGGCGGAGCGCGACGTGGCCTTGCGCAAGGACCCCTACTTCGACCTCTCGCAAGCACTCCTCCAGATCGCCATCGTGCTGGCATCGGTGGCGCTCATCGCCGAGACCGATGCCCTGCTGATCGCCAGCGGCGGGCTCGCCGTCGCCGGCACGCTGCTGATGATCAACGGTTTCACCTTGCTCGTCGCGCTGCCTTTCCTGGGCTAGACGGGCAGCCGCCTGCCTTATGCTCGCTCGGATCGGCTGATCTGCTGCGAGGAGTAGCCAACGACGCGGATGCCCCAATGCGCCTCGCCTCACTCGCCGCCCTGGCGGTGCTTCTCGCTGTCGCCGCCGGGCACGACGCGGCCGTCGCCGCCTCACCCGGCGGCCTCGCCGTCGAGGTCACGAACGCCTCGGAGCCCGTGCTCTGCGCCGAGAAGGACAACGTCACGCTGGCCTTCTCGTCGGTCGAGGCGCGCTCGTTCCGTATCGAGGCAGCCCACCCCGCCTACATCGGAGCCCTCGCCCGCGACAGCTTCGAGGCCGACTGGACGGCCTGCGACATGTCGAAGGACCCGGTGCACGCCAGCGCGGTGAAGGCGCCGACGCGTCGCACGCTCTACGAGGAGCCGGCACTCTGGGTCGTCGGCTGGACGATGCCGACGTTCTGGAGGCCGTCGACGGCCAAGGTCCGGATCGGGGAGCAGAGCTTCGAGGGGCTGCACCTGGTGCAGGTCTGGATGATCCGGCCGATGGGAGGCGAGGAGGTCCTGGTTTTCTATCCGCAGGACGGCTACTGGCGCATCCGGCCGCTGGCGCCCGAGGGCCGTGCGCCGACCGCCTTCGGCACGTCGTTCCTGGTCGGTCCCGTCGAGACGGATATTCGGCCCATCGTCAAGCTGAGAGAGGTGGCGTTCGATCCGCAAGCCAAGCGCTTCACGCTCGCCTTCGAGCAGGGGGGCAGCGCAACGCTGACGCTCGCCGAGGTGACCCGCGATCGCCATACGCTCGACATCGCCTTCGACCGGGCCATCACGGGTCGGCCATTCGCCATGCTGCGCTCGATGTACGTCACCGAGTTCAATAACGACGTCGCTCGCGTGGCGGTGCGCGAGGCCGGTGCCCAGGGTTGGCGTGAAGGCGCCATCATGGGATTCCATGGTGGCAAGGCGACGGATGTATGGGCTGGGCGCACCAGCGTCTCGCGCCACAATACCTCTTCGCCCGACATGGTCCTCTCGCATTTCTCGGTCGATCCGCCGGCCGCAGGCGCCCCCGCAGCCGGCAAGTGACGTCAGGTGAGGGGTGGGATCAGGTGCTCATCCGCAGTCAGGATCTGCGGGTTGTTGTCCTTGCCCTTCCGCTCGGCGACGACGAGAACGCGGCCGGCGACGAGTGCGAGGCCCTCGGGTCGCCGGTTTCCATCGCTCGTGCCGAGTGTCGCGAGTGGCCGGGACTGCCGCGCCGTGGCGGTCCCGTTCCAGGGCGGAAACGGATGGTCGACCAGACGGACCTGGAAGACTCCGTCGCTGTCCATTGTCGGGCCGGTCAGAACTGCGAGCCCGCTGGCGTGCAGGGCCAGGTCGCGGATGCCGAGGCCACCCGTATCGATCAAGTGCGGCCGGCATGCGGGGCTCCCGTCCGGCCTCACAATCTCGAGTCCCGTGCCGGTCTCCCGAAGGTCGAGCTCGATCACCATGGAGAGCGGCCCGACGACGGGGCCGCGCAGCCCCAGCAGCACCTTCATTCCGGAGACGGCAATTCCTTCTATGTCGAGGCCATTCTCCTTGGCGGCAATTCCGGTTGCACGGGCGAGCAGGCCCCACTCGCTGTTCAGGGTGCCGACGAGCGTCCCGGCCCCGTCGCCGAGAGGAAGCATGCGGCCACTGCCCGGGACAGGATCCCCGCTCTCGTCGATGCGCACGTAGCCGAGCAGCGTGCGCGCGTTCTGACGCCTGAGAATGCTTCCGGCGGGATTGCCATTCGTGATCTGGCCGATCAGCTCGGCCACGGCGGCCGTCTCGGGCTTTTTCCGGTTGAGCGCATGTGAGGCGGTCATCCAGAGCCGCCGCTCGGGTTTCCCTTCCGCGGTCTGGCCCTCCGAGTAGCAGAGACCTTCGAGATCGGCTTCCTTCTCGGGCTTTGCGGGATTGTCCACCCGTCGTGGAGGATATCCGGGAAAGAAGTCCGACAACCGATAGCTCCGGGCATCCTCGAATCTCGTGCCGTCGGCGTTGCGTGTGAGGCGCTCGAACGTTATCCCCTCGTCCGTTGCGGTCCACAGGTGCTTGTCATCGAAAGTGGCAGCCGACACGTTGTCGATGCGCTGCTTGTCCTCGTCGGTGTCGCCGAGCGCGGCCGCGTAGACGAGATCGATCCGTCGTTCGTTCATCGCAATATCCTTTTCGCTGTGCACGCGCCGCGAGGCGCCGGCTGAAATGGCAGTCGTCCACTTCCGGAAGCGGACAGATTGTCGGATGGAGCGAATGTTCGCTACGCCGTTGTGCGCTCCCGGCGGGCGAGCGCGGGACGACGTCCGCCGGGTCAGCACGAATACAACGCAGGAATGGCGCCATGCGCACCGCGCTCTTCGATTTCGAGCAGCCCGAGGATCGGATTGCACTGAGGCCCGCCGAGCCGCGGGACGCGGCGCGGCTGCTCGTCGTCAGGCCGCCCTAC
>JBFWQN010000018.1:0-22682 GCA_050249405.1 Hyphomicrobiaceae bacterium
ATCGACGGATAGTCCTTCTCCGGGTTGATGTTGCCGCCCGGCGCGATGGCGATGGTGCCGGTGGTGGCGGGGCCGAGGTCCGACAGGATGTCGCCGAACAGGTTCGAGCCGACGATCACGTCGAACCACTGCGGATTGCGCACGAGGTGCGCCGTCAGGATGTCGATGTGGTACTGGCTGGTCTTGGCCTTGGGATATTCCTTGGCAATGGCCGCGAAGCGCTCGTCCCAGTAGGGCATCGAGATCGAGATGCCGTTCGACTTCGTGGCCGAGACCACCTCGTTGCGCGGGCGCGTCGCGGCGAGCTCGAAAGCGTAGCGCATCACCCGGTCGCAGCCGCGCTTCGAGAAAATGGCCTGCTGAACCGCCATCTCGTAGTCGGTTCCCTCGTACATCCGCCCGCCGACGGAGGAGTACTCGCCCTCGTTGTTCTCGCGGACCACCCAGTAGTCGATGTCACCGGGCTTGCGACCCGCCAGCGGGCACTGGACGCCCTCGAACAGCCGCACGGGGCGCAGGTTGATATACTGCTGGAAGTTGCGGCGGATGGGGATGAGCAGGCCCCACAGCGACACGTGGTCGGGCACGCCCGGGAAACCCACCGCGCCCAGATAGATCGCGTCGTGCTTGCGAATGCGGTCGAGGCCGTCGTCCGGCATCATCTTGCCGGTTTTCTTGAACACCTCGCACGACCAGTCGAAGGTGTCCCACTGGAAGGCGATGTCGAACTTGGCGCCGACCGCCTCCAGCACCTTGATGCCCTCGGGCACCACCTCGTTGCCGATGCCGTCGCCCGGAATGACGGCGATGCGGTAGGTGTTCGGCTTCTTCGCTGCGGCGTCGGCCATGGTGCGCTTCTTCTCCCTGGAATGCGGGCCTGACTGAAGGCAGTCCGGCACGGAAAGTCAACGGGTGCCAGGACAAGCGTCCGGGTGTGATATCGTCGATGGCGACTCGTACGATTGGAGACTCGATTGGTCGAGCGGGTGACGGTGGCCGAGTGGCTGACGATTACGGGCGGTACGCATCTCAAGGACGACGTGCGCGAGCTGGCGCGTCTCGGCGACCGCGGCACGCTGTCCATCCAGGCGTCGCGGTATCACTACTGCGAGCCGCAGGTCGATCAGGCGCGCGAGTATCGCGCCGTCGAGATCGGCGGTGATGGCGTCCTCGACGGGCCACTCGACCCAAGCTTGTGGCTCGCGCCCTATCTGCTCGAGCTGCCGCGCACCGTTCTCTTCGCCAAGGTGCCGATCGCGCTCGCAGAAAAGTATGTGGCGGCCCGAGGCGGCATCGTGATCGAGCGGGTCGCCGCGCCGGTTGCGCGCTCGAGCTGGACGCGGCGAGGCTGAGCAGCCCCGGCACGCTCAGCGAACGCGCACGGTCACCCGGTCGGCGCGGCCATCGGCATCGATCACCGAGATGCGTGCGAAACCGACGCCCGAGGGCTTCCAGCGCGCCTCGCGGCTCATGCCCGACGTCTCCAGAGGCACGCCATCGACCACCCAGGCGAGAGGCAGGGCTCCGCCCTCGGCCTTGAGCACGATCTCCGGCTCGTCGGCGTCCGGCTGGGCGACCTCGGCCCGGTCGGGCGGGAATGCGATGGCGACGGCAGGGCCGCTCCCCGTCACCTCGCCCGGCTCCTTGAAGCGCCGAAGCGTCGGCGGCAAGTCGGCATTGCGCAGCCGCTGGGCCCCCGCCGGCGGTGGGGGCAGGGGCGTGGTCCGGTCGGCAAGCCGGGCGAAGGCATCGAACAGCAGCGGCGCGGCCGAGCCGTGGCCCGTGAGCCCCGGCGTCGCGGTGCCGTCGGCGCGGCCGACCCAGACGGCCACCGTGTAGCGGCCATCGAAGCCGGCGGCCCAGGCGTCGCGGTAGCCGTAGGAGGTGCCGGTCTTGAAGGCGATGCGGGCACCTTTGGCGCTCGCGGGCGGTGGGGCATCCTTCAGGATGTCCGCCACCTGCCAGGCCGCGACCGCGGAGAGAAGGCGCACTGGCCGCCCGCACAAGCTGCCACCGATCCATCCGAACGCGGGACGTGGCCCTGCCGCCGCTGCCGCTGTCCGTGCCCCGTGCCGGAGCGGCCGTGGAACGGCGCCTGCACACCCCGCGACGGTGCGAGTGGCCTCCGGCTGGGCGGTCCGCACATGGCGTAGGGAGACAACCTCGCCGCCACGGGCAATCGCCGTATACATCTGCGCCAGATCGGTGAGCGTGAGGCCGACGCCACCGAGCGCCACCGCCAGCGACGGCTCGGCGCCGGCCGGAAGCTGCACGTCGGCGCCGGCTCGCCGCATGCGGCCGACGAGGCGCTTCGGCCCGACCTCGGCGAGCACCTTCACGGCCGGGATGTTCAATGACATCGCCAGCGCCTCGCGGATCGAGACGGTGCCGCGGAAGTCCTCGTCGAAATTGTGCGGCGTGTAATGCCCGAAGCGCGCCGGCCGATCCTCGATCAGCGTCTCGGGGGCGGCGATGCCGCGCTCGAATGCGAGGCCGTAGACGAGCGGCTTCAGGGTCGATCCCGGGGAGCGGACGGCACCCGTCATGTCGATCGCACCGAGCCGGTCCTGGTCGAGGTAGCCGGCCGAGCCCACGCGGGCGATGACCTCGCCGGTGCGGTGGTCGACGGCGACGATCGCTGCGGATAGCCGCGGCCCGATGCGGCGGGCGTGCTCGGCCGCGAGCGATTCCAGCCCCTGCTGCCGGTCGCGGTCTAGGGTGAGGCGGTGCACCGGGAGATGAGGCTGGCGCTCGAGCTCGGCGTCGGCGAGATGCGGAGCTAGGCGCGGGAAGGGCCGGCGGAAGGTCGGGACGGGCTCGCGCCGTGCCTCGGCCACCTCGGCGGCTGTCACGACCCCAGCATCGAGCGCACGCGCGAGCACCCGGTCGCGGGCACGGCGAGCGGCCTTCGGGAAGCGGTCGGGACGGCGCGCCTCGGGCGATTGCGGGATGGCGACGAGCAGCGCACGCTCGGCGACCGAAAGCCGGCCGGGCTCCTTGCCGAAGTAGGCAAGGGAGGCGGCGCGCACGCCCTCGACGTTGCCACCGAAGGGGGCGAGCCGAAGGTAGAGATCCAGGATCTCGCCCTTCGACAGGCGGCGCTCGAGAGCCACGGCGAGGGCCATCTGGCGGAGCTTGGTCGCCACGCCTCTCGGCTCCGGGCCGCCGAGGAGACGGGCGACCTGCATGGTGAGCGTCGAGGCACCCGAGACGACACGGCCGCGCGTCGCGAGCTGGATGGCGGCGCGCCCGATGGCCAGCGGATCGACGCCGACGTGGTGTTGGAAGCGCCGGTCCTCGTAGGCGAGCAGCATGGCGAGGTAGCGCTGGTCGACCTCGGCGGTGGTGATCGGAAGCCGCCAGCGGCCGTCGGCCGTGGTGTAGGCGCGCAGAAGCCGGTCGTGGCGGTCGAGGACGGTCGCAGAGACGGAGGCGGCACGGTCGAGCGGCAGCTCGATGCGGGAGGCGGCGAGCCAGAGCCCGCCCGCCGCCACGACGGGAGCGAAAAGAGCAGCCAGCAGGCACGCGAGGATGGTCCCGCGGCGAGGGCTTCCCCATCTTCCGCGGGACCGTGCCGCGCGGCTCCCGGGCGTTTCCTCCGACCTTGGGCCTTCGATGGCCTGTGACGGACCCGCGCAGCCCGGACACTCTGCCGCACCTGACGGGGCGGAACGATGGCGTCCAACGATCGGACTGCGAAGAATGTGCTTCAAGCGGGACATGGGCATTTCACGGAAAGGTGCGCTCGCTAGCGGTGCGTATCGCGGTTTCGGCGGGCGCGAGGCAGTTGGCCTCGCACCCGCTTCGGGGCCTACCTCGGCGATCCGATCTCGAGCGTGCCGCTCGCGGAGCGGGCGAAGCGCTCGGGCCGGTACATGTCCTCGACGGTCGCGGCCGGGTGGACGAACGTGCCCGGCGTGACGGCGCGGACGATGTAGGCGACCGTCGCGGCCACCGGGCTCGTCGTGGCATCGCCACCCCGGCGGCCCTCGCCGAAGAAGTCGAATGCCGCGACCACGCGGTCGTCGCGGAACTCGGTGTGCTTGGCCTCGCGCGCACCCTTGAGCCAGGCGAGGGCCTTCACGTCGCCACTGTCGACGAGGCGGGGGTTCTCCACCTCGAGGCCGGCCGGCAGCCGGTCGACCACCAGCACGCGACCGCCGTCCTCGGCGCCCTTGACGGTGACCACCGCCACGAGCCGCTCGTTCTGGGAGAGCGTCGCCGTGCCTACGGCGGCGCTGGCGAGCGTCACGGGCTTGCCGTCGAGCGTGTAGTAGGCGCGCTCGATGGTGAAGCCGCGCGAGACGGCGGGCTCGGGTGTCAGCGACGAGCCCTCGACCGAGACCACCGCATCGACGGGATTGCCGCCGCGGTTGACGATGTCGACCGCCGCACGGGCGAGATCTGCCGGGCGGAACGCGCGGGTGAGCTCGCCTTTGTGCTCCGTGCCGCCGACGGCGAGCGATGTGGCCTTCGCCTCCTCGGCGAGGGCGCGCGCCGCGAGCAGCATCCACGCCTGCTCCTGGGTGGAGGTGTACTGCCGGGCCTTGAAGGCGGCGGCGAGTACGCGGGTCAGGTCGGCATGCCGCTCGCGGGCGAGACCGGTCTCGGCGGCGAGCGTCAGCAGCGCGGCGCCGTCGCGGACGAGCGAGCCGTAGTCGGCACGCGCTCCGTCGAGGGCAGCCCGGGCCTCGGCGCCCTTCAGGTCGTCCAGCGCCGAGGCGAAGGCGCGGCCGGCCCGCTCCTTGTCGCCAACCATCGAAAGGGCCGCGCCGAGCTGCGCCTTGGCGAGCGGCGTCGCGAACCGTCCGAGCCGCTCGTCGGCGTAGTAGCGCAGATCCCCGACGGGCGCACGGCCGTTGCGGGCGAGCACGTAGAGCGCATAGGCCCGCGCCTCGCCGCCTTTCTCGAAGTCCTGGGCATAGGCAAGCACGTTCGACAGCCGGTCGAGCGCCTGGGTGAAGGGCTCGCGCCGCACCTCGTAGCCCTGCTCCTTCGCCCGTGTCAGGAAGTCGGTGACGTAGGCCGTGAGCCAGATGTCGCCGTCGGACGGACCCCACACGCCGAAGGCGCCGCTCGAGTCCTGCATCTCCATGACCCGGTCGATGGCCTTGGCGATGCGGCCCTTGATCTCGCCCTCCTCGGCGAGCCCGAGACGCCGCGCCATGTCGTTCACGTAGAGGAGTGGCAGAGCCCGGCTCGTCGTCTGCTCGGCGCAGCCGTAGGGATAGCGGTCGAGGGCGCCGAGCAGGCCGGCGACGTCGAAGGCGGCGGTGGGCCCGACCGTGAGCGACAGGCGCGCCGACGACGGGATCAGGTCGTGGAAGATGTCGTTCGACAGCACCAGCTTGCCGCCGGCAGCGCCGAGTGCCGAGACCGTCGTCCGCCGGATGCCGGTCGCCGGCGCCTTCACGTCGAGCGCGATGCGCCGGCGCACCTCGATGCCGTCGGGGCCGGTCACGGTCACGTCGTAGACGCTGCGACCGAGGTCCGCGGGCGTGAGCGCAACCTGCTCGCGCCGCCGCTCGGTGGGCTGCAAGGCCACGTCACGTCCGGCGAGGCTCTGCCGCGTCCCGCCTTCGCCCTCACGCGCAATGGCGACGCGATAGCTCGCGGCCGGCCCATCGACGTTGTGCACATCGACCTCGAGCCGGGCCTTGTCGCCGAGCGTCAGGAACCGCGGGCCGGTGAGGCTGAGAGCCAGCTTGTCGCGCACGATCAGGTCGCGCGCCGAGGAGCCGACCTTGGAGCCCGACCATGCGACCGCCATGAGCCGCACGGCGCCGTTGAAGTCGGGCAGATCGAACGAGACCTGCGCGGCACCGTCGGGGCCTACTCGGACGATGCCGGAGAAGAGCGACAGCGGTGCCTCGACAGGCGGGCTGCCCTCGGCGCTCATGCCGTCCGATCCGTCGCCGCCTGAGCGCAGGCGGCCGCGCTCGGCGCGCATGCCGTCGATGAGGCGGCCGTAGAGGTCACGCACCTCGAGGCCGAGCCGGCGCTGCGCGTGGAACCACCTCTCGGGAGCGGGCGCCTCGTAGCGCGTGAGGCTCAGAATGCCGACGTCCACCGCGGCGACCGTCACTCGTGCCTCCTCGCCCGCTGCGAGCCCACCCACCTTGACGGGCAGCGTCAGCGTGCGTCCGGGCAGCGCCTTCTCGGGCGCCGCGATCGACACGTCGAGCGTCAGCGGCTTCGGATCGAGGCCGAGCCACGCGAGCCCGAGGGCGCGCCCGGGCATCCGCTTCGAGCCTTCGTCGAGCGAGCGGTAGAGCGTCGCCGCAACGTAGGCGCCGGGCAGCCACTTGGCATCGACCGTGAGCGGCACCTCGGTTCCGCCCTTCGGCACTGCCACCTCCTGCGTCGCGAGCAGGCCACCCGAGACCACGGTGACCAGCGCACGGCCCGCCTCGCGGCTGTTGATCCGCAGCCGAGCCGTATCGCCCGCCTTGTAGGCCTTCTTGTCGAGCGCGACGTCCAGCACCTCGGGGCTGTCGGCGTTGTCGGAGGACTGCCAGCCGCTCGCGAAGGGGACGCTCGTGCGCGGCCCGCCCGGCTCGGCCGAGATCACGTCGAGCCGGTAGCGGCCCCATTCGGGCTTGAAGGCGACGCGGGCGGGCGTGTCGGCCGTGGCCGACACCGTGCCGCTGGCGATGCGCTTGGTGGTGGTGACGGCATCGTAGCGCCAGTCGCCGTCCTGGCTGTACCACTGCCAGCGCCGATCGAGCCGGACGATCTCCCACTTGAGCGAGCGCTGACTGCGCTTTCCCGCCTCGTCGAGAGCGATCATGTCGAACCGCGCCTCGTCGCCCTCGCCGACCTGGTCGCCGGCGAAGAGCGGCTTCACGCCGATTCGCGCCTCGGCCGGATCGACCGGCATCGTCACCTTGCGCTCGATCGTGCGGCCTCCCGCCTCGCGCAGGCGCACGACGACGTCGGCCTCGAGCGGCCGGTCCGATCGCGCGCCGCGCGGCAGCGCCACCGCCAGCGTCGCCGAGCCGTCGGCGGCGGTGGAGCCCAGCCCGTCGAGCGTCTCGCGGATAGCGGGGAATTTCTCCGTTGCATTGCCGAAGCGGTAGCCGGGGAAACCCGCGACGTCGCCCTTCATGGGCCGTACCACGACCTCGCCCTCGATCGCGAGGCCGTTGGCCGGAGGCCCGTAGAGATAGCGTCCGGCGACCGCGATCGAAGCCGGCTCGCCTGCGCGGATCGCGGGGGCGGCGGGCTTCAGCTCGAGCGACAGGCGCTCGGGAACGAAGTCCTCGACGAGAAAGGCGGCCTCGGCGAGAGGGGCCGCCTTGGGGTCGGTGTAGAGCTTCGCCCGCCATGTGCCGGTCATCGACTGACGGCCGAGTTGCAGATCCGTCGTGCGTCCGCCAAGGCCCTGGTCGGCGAGCACCAGCCGGCGGTGCTCCACGCCATCCGGACGCGAGACGACGAGCGTGACGGGTGCACCGGCCGCGGCGCCCGTGGCCGTGCGCAGGAGGCCCGTCAGGTGCACCGTCTCACCGGGACGGTAGACGCCGCGCTCGGGCCAAAGGAAGGCGTCGAGCGGACCTGGCGCCGTGCGGCCTTTCACGCCCCGGTCTGTCAGATCGAAGGCCGCGGTGGCGAGGTCGAGCAGCGCATAGTCCTCGGCCCCCTCGGCGACGAGCAGGCGCGGTGCGCTGCCGCCCTCGCCGCGCAGGAGGCCGGGCTCGAAGCGGGCGTAGCCGCGGCCATCCGTCGTGGCGGTGCCGAGCACCTCGTTGTTCCGCGCGAGCAGGCGCACGCGCACGCCGGACGCTGCGCTCGTCGTCGCCAGCGAGCGCACGAAGGCATGGAGCCCGTCGTCGCCGCTCATGGCCGTGAGGCCGAGGTCCGAGACGATGAACCACTGCGCGGCCTTGCCGGACTGCGCACTCTCGCCTTCGCGCGGCCCCGTCAGCGCGGAGGCCACCACGTAGACGCCGGGCTCGAGCTTGCCGAGCGCCTCGGTGACGGGGATGGCGGTCGTCACGTCCTCGTTGAGGCGGCTCGCCACCTCGAGGGTGCCGGACCACACCTTGCGGCCGCTCTTCTCGCGGACCTGCTCGATGTCCCAGCTCTCGATGCTCTTCAGAAAATTGTCGCTGCCGGCGGCGAGGCCGAGGCCGCGGTCACCGATGCGGAAAATCTCGACGTCGAGCGCCTTGGCGTTGACCGTGGTGACGGGAATGCCCTGCTGGCCACGGCTCGGCAGCACGTAGGCGCGCCCGGTGAGACGCACCGAGGGCTTGCGGTCGCGCACGTAGACGGCAATCTCCGAGGTCTTGGCCAGCGCCTCGGCCGTATCTGCGGGAATGCCGGCGCGCACTTGCAGCTCGTAGCGGCCACCGTGCTTCAAGCCGTCGACGCAGAGCTGATTGCCCTCGGCCGAGAGGCTTTCCGGCTCGCGACCGTCGAGGGTCACGAATTTCGAGGCTTCCGGAGCCGCGATGGCGAGCTTCTCCGAGAAGTTGACGCAGAGGCGCGGCGCCTCGGCATCGGAATCGACCTTGTAGTCGACGACGCGGAAGCCATGCTCGGCCCGCAGCGTCTCGAGCGCCTCGCGCGTCTCGTCCTGCGGATCGAGGGTGACGCTGGCGCGGAGCGCGTCGATGGCCGGCCGCCACATGGAACGGCGCTTCAGCGCCTCGGCCAGCACCGCGAGGCTCTCGGCCTTGAGCTCAGGCGTGGCCGCCAGCGTGTAGGCGACCCAGGCCGCACCCGAGGCCGTCGCCGGCAGCTCGTAGCGCTCGCTGCCGCGGTTGGTGTCCGGTGTGACGGCGAGCGTCGCACGGGCCATGCCGAGCCACGCGGCCTGATCTTTCGGCTCGAGCGCCGCGGCGAGCGTCAGCAGCCGCATGGCGCCGCGCATGTCCTTGCCATCGGCGAGCGCGGCGAGACCGGCCGTCCTGGCGGCACCGGCGGCCTGCCGGGCCGCGGCCTTGCCGGCCTCCGTCTCGCGCAGCACCTTGGCGGCGGCCTCGAGCCGCTCGCCGTCCCGGACGACGATCTGGTTCTGGAAGGTCGAGGGCTCGCTCGCCTGGGCGAGAACGGGCGTGGACAGGGCGCTCGATCCGAGCAGGGCTGCGATCGAGAGCGCGATGACGGCGCGTGGAATGCGAAGCATGATGACAAAATTCCTGTGCCCGAGGCGTGCAGGGTGGGCCTTGCGGCCGCCCGAATGCACCTGCTCCTGATGACGGATTGAAGGCGGCTCCGACTTTGTGCTCGCCGCGAGCGCCGGTGAAGGCCCCGCTCCGGCGACGTCAGGCAAGCCGCACGGCAGACGGCAACTTCCGGCAACTTGCACCGTGAGCTGCCGCAACGGCCGCGATGACGTCAGCCGCGCTCGCGGTCCGGGATGACGATCTCGAACACGGCACCGGGCGTCGTATCGAGCAGCCGCAGCGTGCCGCCATGAGCCGCGATCAGCTCCTGCGCAATGGCGAGGCCGAGACCGGTGCCGCCTTTCCGGGCCGAGCTCTGGAAGGCCTGGAACAGCCGCTCGCGGGCCTTGGCGGGCACGCCCGGCCCGTTGTCGGCGACGAGAACGCGCACACTCGCGCCGCTGCGGGAGGCTGCGACGCGCACCACGCGCGCCGACGTGCCGGTGTGCTGCTCCAGCGCCTGCACGGCATTGCGGACGAGATTGTTGAGCACCCGGAACAGGTGCTCCCGGTCAGCGTCCACCTTGAGGTCCGGTGCCACCTCGATCACCCAGCCGACACTGCCTTCCCGCGGCAGATCGAGGCCGTCGCCCACCTCCTCGACCAGCGCCCTGAGCAGGAACGGCTCGCGCCGTGGCGGCAACTCGGCTGCCCGGCCGAATTTCAGCGTGTCGTTGCAGAAGGCGATGGCGCGGTCGAGAGAGGCGATCAGCTTCGGCGCGAAGCGCTGCACGGTCGGGTCCGGGCTCGACGTCAGGCGATCGGAGAGAAGCTGCGTGTTGGCAAGCAGGTTCCTCAGATCATGGTTGATCTTGGAGACGGCGAGCCCGAGCGCGGCGAGGCGGCTCTTCTGGCTGAGCAGCTGTGAGAGCTCGGTCTGCATGTGTGCGAGCTCGCGCTCGGCGGTGCCGATCTCGTCGCGCCGGTCGCCCGGCTCGATGATGCGGCTGCGGTCCTCAGGGTTCTCCGCAAAACGGACCATGTTGCGCGCGATGCGCTCCATGGGCCTGACCAGCATGTGATTGAGGGCCATGTAGACGAGGGCGGCCGTGATCATCGAGATGATCACCGAGAGGCCGAGAATGTTCAGCGCGAAGCGGATCAGTGCGTTCCTGAGCGGCTCCTCGGGCAGCACCATCTCGATCAGGTCGCCGGCGTCGTCGGCGGGCTGTCCGATGATACGCAGCATGCGGTTGCCGCCGAAGGCGAGGACCGAGAGCGCGTCGGCGATCGAGCCGAGCCGGGCCGTGAGGCCACCGTGGCGCAATTGCGTGAGGTCGTAGGTCTGGTCGACGGCGAGGGGCATGGCCGACTGCAGGACGAGCAGGCGCTGATCGTTGCGTTTCAGCGCCACGGCCTTCACCTGGGCGGTGCGCAAGAGCTCGGCCCTCAGCTTTTCCGGCACATCGCCCGTCGGGGTGGCCTCGGCAGCCAGGGAGGCGAGCTGCGCCGCCGTCAGCCGGTCCATCAGCCACGTATTGCGGTAGTTGGCGATCGAGGGGACGAAGATCAGGACCTCGGCCAGCATGACGAACAGCGTGGTCAGCACCAGCAGCTTGGAGGACAGGCCAAGCCCGCCCATCCGGTCGGATGGCACCGTGCCGGCCTCGGGCGAGGCCGGCCGCATCTCGTCCACGCGCTGGTCCAATGCTGCTCCTGTGCAAGACCGGCCCTTCGCCCGCTCAGCCGAAGCGCGCGAGGAGCGAGATGACGCCGCGAACGAGCGGGTTGCCCGCCTTGGACGCATAATAGCGCAAAGCCGCCCGCTTGTTGACCTCGCCGAGCGTCGGATACGGCGACACCCATTGCGTCATCTCGGCGATCTTCATGCCCTTGGCTATGGCGAGCGACCACATCTGTATCAGCTCGCCCGCGTGCTCGCCGACGATGGCCGCACCGACGATGCGGTCGCGCTTGTCCGTCACCACCTTGACGAAGCCTTCCGTCGCCCGCTCGGCCTGGGCGCGATCGTTCTCGTGGAACGGCCAGCGGTAGACGCGAACGCTGCCGTGCCGCTTTTTCGCCTCGTCCTCGGTCATCCCGACGTTGGCGAGCTCGGGCTCGGTGTAGGTGACCCAGGGGATGTGGTCCGTGCGAGCCTTGGCCGGCAGCCAGAAACAGATGCGCTTCAGCACGATGCTGGCATGGTCGTTGGCGACGTGGGTGAACTGGAGGCCGCCGATCACGTCGCCGATGGCATAGACGCGGGAGTTGGTGGTCAGCAGGCTCGCGCCGACCTTGATGCCGCGGCGGTCGTAGGCGATGCCCGCTGCCTCGAGGCCGAGCCCGTCCACGTTGGCCTTGCGTCCGGTTGCGACCAGGATGTGCGTCCCTTCGATCGTCGCTGGCCCGTCGGGTCCGGAAATGTGCGCGCGGACGACGCCCATCCGATGCTCGATCCGCTCGACCTTGGCGCCCTCGCGGATGTCGAGGCCCTCAGCCGCAAGCTTCTTCAGCACCACATCGGCCAGCTCGGGATCGTCCTTGCCCATGGCCTTGAGCCCTTCGAGCACCGTCACCTGGCTGCCGAGCCTGAGATGCGCTTGGGCGAGCTCGATGCCGATGGGCCCGCCGCCGATGACGATCAGGTGGCCGATCGGGCGATCGTTGTCGAAGATCGTCTCGTTGGTGAAGTGCGGTGCCGCCTCGAGACCAGGAATCGGCGGCACGAAGGGGGACGATCCCGTGGCGATGCAGAAGCGGCGGGCCTTCACCAGCGTGTCGCCGGCCCGCACCGTCGCCTTGTCGACGAACGCCCCGTGGGCCTGGATCACCTTGACGCCGAGCCCGGTGAAGCGCTCGATCGAATCGTTGGGCGCGATCGCCCCGATCACCTCGTGCACGTGGGCGTGAACCTGTCCGAAGTCGACTTTCGGATCGACCGGCTGCACGCCGAACGGTGCGGACGTGCGCATCTGATGAGCGCGCCTCCCCGCCGCGATCAGCGCCTTCGACGGCACGCAGCCGTAGTTTAAGCAGTCGCCGCCCATCCGCCCCTGCTCGATGAGCACGACCTTGAGACCGAGCTGGGCCGTGCCGGCTGCGAGCGACAGGCCGCCAGAGCCGGCACCGATGATGCACAGATCGGCGGTGATCTCCTCGCGCACCGGCTGGCTCGCGGCGCCGCCGCGCGCCCCGGACCCGGCGTCCGCGCTCTCGTCAGACCGTTGCATTGCGCGCTCTCCACTTCTTGAGGGCCACGGGGATCAGGGCGACCAGCCCGAGCAGGGCGAAACCGAGCACGAGCTCCCTGGTGACCAACGCGCTCGTGTCGACCGTGTATGGGCAGGCGGTGGCCGCCGCCGCGCCGCCGCCGGCCCGGGCGAGACAGGCGTGGTAGCTCGCGTTCTGTGCCTCGATGACACTGGCGAGGCCGGCCCCCGCCACCGTATAGGCAGCCGTACCCGGGATGATGCCCAGGAACGTGCCGAGGACATACGCCCGCAGCGGCACGCCGAGGATGGCCGCCGCGAGGTTCACGACGACGAACGGGAATGCCGGGACCAGCCTGAGGAAAAGCATGTAGCTGAAGGCATCCTCCTGGAAGCCGGCCTTCAGCTTCTGCACCGCAGGGCCGGCCTTGGCCGCCAGCGCCTCGCCGAACGACGAGCGGGCGACGAGGAACAGCACGGTCGCGCCGAGCGTGGCGCCGACGACGGTGGCGGGCGTTCCGATCTGCCAGCCGAAGAGCAGCCCCCCCGCGAGCGTCATGACCAGTGCGCCTGGCAGAGACAGGGCCACCACGGCGACATAGGCCAGCACATAGAGGGCGACGGACGCCACGAGGTTACCTGCGATGAACGCGGTGAGGGCCTCGTAGTTGAGCCCGATGGTTTTCAGCGACAGATATCGGTGCCACCCCATCGCCAGCACCAGCACGGCGACACCGGCGACAGCCAGCAGCGGCAGCCATCCACCGCGGACGCCGGATTGCGGACGTGTCTCGGTTCCTTTCGACGGCTCTTGCATGAGGAGAGGCCTTTCAGTCGGAGCGCTCTCGGCCGCGAGGAAGCGGACGTCCAACGGGTCACGACACGATCATAGTAGCTATCATCGAGGCGCGTTGCATGGGCGAGACGGGAGGAAGGCACGCAGGCGATCGCGGCGGCGCCCGCTGCTGATACGACAGGCGTCAAGTCGGCGCATCCGCTCCTCAACGAGACTTGAACTGCCGTCACCCGTTGTGACCTGAGCGCGCGCGGCAGCTTTCCGGGAGACGGTTGGCACATCTGACGGTGCGCCGCATCTGAGGATCGTCGAAATGCCCTCGGGCCATGACGGAGATCAGGGGGCATGCGGGCATCGGTCGCTTGATCGTGCGGCGCGCATACGATGAACTTGCAAACGAACAACACTCTCGAGCCGGAGCTCCGAACATGCCCTCCGCCACCGCACGCCCGATCGAGCTCGGCTGGTTCCTGCCGACCCGCGGCGATACCGACGACTACGGCGACCCGCTCAAGGTGCCGGCCGGCATCGAGATGTTCTCGCGCGTGGCCAAGGCGGCCGAGGCGGCCGGCTTCGAGTACATGCTCATTCCGGTCGGCCATCAGTGCTGGGACGCCTGGATGACGGGCGCGCTGATGATCGGGCAGACGAGCAGGCTGCGCATGCTCGTGGCTGCACGGCCGAGCTACATCAACCCGGTGCTGCTCGCCAAGATGATCTCGACCTGCGACCAGCTCTCGGGCGGGCGCATCGCCGTCAACCTGATCGCCGGCCAGAGCGAGCAGGAGAACATCGCCGAGGGCGTCAAGTGGTCGAAGGAGGAGCGCTACGAGATCATGGACGAGGAGGTCTCGATCCTGAAGGCGCTGTGGACCCAGGGCGACGCACGCACGGACTGGAACGGGAAGTACTACACCTTGCGACAGGCGGAGCTGACACCGAAGCCCTTCCAGCGGCCGTATCCGCGCTTCTATCTGGGCGGCGGCTCGCGGCAGGCATGGGAGCTATCGGCCAAGCACTCGGACGTGCATCTGTTCTGGGGCGACACCACTCAGGCCATTGCCACCGACATGAATGACATCCGCGGCATGGCTGCCCGCCACGGCCGCGAGCAGGCGATCGGCTTCGGCATGCGGCTCCAGATCATCTGCCGCGAGACCGAGAAGGAGGCGTGGGATGCCGCCGACCAGCTGGTATGCAACGTCGGCGCCGACCGCGAGGCCTACATCAAGACGTACTATGCCGCCTCGGAGGCCAACCGCCGTGTGCAGGCGCTGCGCGCCAAGGGCGACGTGATCGCGCCGAACCTGTGGGTCGGTCTCGCCAAGGCGCGCCCCGGCGCGGGCGTCGTCGTCGTCGGCAATCCCGAGCAATGCGCCAGCGTGCTGCAGGGCTACATCGACATCGGCTGCCACTCGTTCTGCCTCTCGGGCTACCTGCACGACGCCGAGGCCGAGCGGTTTGCCCGATGGGTGCGGCCGATCCTCGCCGAGCGCAACAAGGGGCGCCTTATGGCCTAGCGCCGCCCCGGGCGGCCTTGCTCGATGCCGGCCGGCCTGCGAGCGGCGCCATTGTCCTCCGACGGCCCTACGGCTTGGCGCCTTCGATCAGGAACAGCCGGCCACGGCTCGCCGCCTGCCGGAGCGGTATGATCTCCTGGTAGGCCTTTCCGTAATAGAAGGCGCGCGCCTTCTCGACCGTCTCGAACTCGATCAGCACGACGCGGGACCGCGGCGGCTCGCCCTCGAGCGCCTCGACGTGGCCGGCGCGCGCCAGGTACTTGCCACCGGCGGGCAACGTGACGCCCGGCGCCTTGTCCGCATAGAGCTTATAGGCCTCGGGGTCGGTCACATCGACCTCGGCGATCACGTAGGCGGTCATGGGGGCTCCGAATTCAAATCTCCGATAGCCGATGACGCCACGCGACGAGCCGGATGGCAAGACGAAGGTAAGACGCGCGAGAGCGGAACCGGCGCATCACCGCAGGGTCCAAGATGGTGGCCAGCCCTGGCAAGCGCCCCAACCCGAAACGGCCGAGGAGGGGCCAATCCCGCCCCGTTTCGCGGTGCAGCCGCCAATCCCCCCGTCAATCCCCCGGCCCATGCCCCCGCTTCGGCACGAGGCTGATGCGCTCGAAGGACAGGAACACCGTGCCGTCGGCCTTGTAGCCTTCGGTATAGGTGGTGACGATGCCCTCGTTCGGACGCGATCTGGACTCGCGCTTCGCCAGCACCTTGCTTCGCGCATAGATGGTGTCGCCGTTGAAGACCGGCGCCGTGAGCTTGATCTCCTTCCAGCCGAGGTTGGCCGTCGCCTTGAAGCTCACGTCGTCGACGGTCATGCCGGTGACGATGGCGAGGGTCAGCGCGCTGTTGACGATCGGCTGCCCGAACTCGGTCCTGGCCGCGTAGTCGCGGTTCGAGTGCAGGGGATGGCGGTTCATGGTGATGAGGCTGAACTGGATGTTGTCGGCCTCGGTGACGGTGCGGCCGGGCCGGTGCTCGTAGACGTCGCCCACCTCGAAGTCCTCGAGATAGCGGCCGTAGCTGGCCACGATCACTCTCTTGCCATCCATTCCGGCGCTCCTCGTGCGATGACCGCTGCGCGGCGAATCGAGGACCGGCCGGAGCCGCTCGCGGCCACCGGACGCCCGACCGCCCGAGCGCCGAGGATAGGCGAAGGGCCGGCGGCCTGACGAACGCAAAAATAGATCTTACCCATGCGACGATTTCGAACATCCGTCATCTGCAAAAAAGTAGTTTCTGCACTTCGTCAACAGGCTCCCAACAGTTAGTTTCGGTCATTCGCGCCATCTCGTCGCAGTCCAACATGCCAGCACACTAAACGCTGGTCGGACAGGGACGCCCCCGGATAACACACGCCAGTCAGGGGGCAATTCTGGGTGTTGAAATGATTTGGCTGCTCGTGGGGGTGCGCTTACCTCTCGCAATGGCGTGCCTCGGCCTATTGGCCGTGGCGTTGCAACTGTTCTTGGCGGGGATCGTCCAACTGCATTCGCTGACCGGCGGGATGGGGTTCACGCCGCATTCCGCCAGCGGATCGCTGGTGGAGTCGGCTTTGCCCGTCATCGACGCGTTCGGCCTCGGGCTCGCCCTGGTGCTGGTCGCCAGCTCGGTGCTCGTCGCCTTCGTGGCGCGACCGCTGTCTCGCAGCGTCGCACAGCAGGGACAGCTGTCGCTGGTCGAGGACGTCTCGCAACTGCGGCGCGCCATGCTCGATCTGCTGGTCATGTTCGGCACCGTCGCGATGTTCCGCATCGTGCTGGCGACCGACGTGCGCCTCGACTGGTCGACCGCCAAAATCCCGGCACTGATCGCGTTCGTGCTGGCCGTGCAGATGCTGATGCGCATCGCAAGCCCGGCCGAGCCTGCCCGCCCGGCCGCTGCGGCTCCTGCCAAGCCCCCGGTGCAGCCGGTGAAGCCGCCCGTCGCCCCGGTGGCGGTGAAGCCGCCCGTCGCGGCCCCGGCGAAGCCGCCAGTTGCCCCGGCTCCGGCCGCGGTGGCAAAGCCGGCGGTGGCGGCCGCGCCCGCCAAGCCCGCCGTAGCTCCGGCTGCGGCTGCGGCAGCAGCAAAGCCCGCCGCCGTTCCCGCCGCGGCGGCTGTGGCAAAGCCTGCAGTACCAGCAGCAGCTGCTGCTGCAGCTCCGAAGGCGGCACCGGCTGCTCTGCCGCCGAAGCCCGTTGCCGCCATTCCGGCGAAACCCGTGGCCGCCATTCCGAAGCCCGCGTAGCTGCAAGCGTTTCCGAGCGTCGCAATGGACCTACATCACGTCCACATCTTCGCGAGCGACATCGGACGCACGCTCGCGTGGTGGAGCCGGCATCTGGGTGCCCGCATGCTCTTCGACGGCACGCTGGCCGGCTCCCGCAATGTGCTGATCGGCCTAGGCCACGGCCGCATCAACATCTACGACAAGCCACCGAGGGGTGGCGGCCGCAACAGCATCCACCACATCGGCGTGCGCGTGACGGGGCTCGCCGCAACGTGGCAACGTCTGCGGGACGAGGGGGTCGCCTCG
Organism: Hyphomicrobiaceae bacterium; assembly: GCA_050249405.1. Lineage (GTDB taxonomy): Bacteria > Pseudomonadota > Alphaproteobacteria > Rhizobiales > Hyphomicrobiaceae. The sequence continues at coordinate 17,160 of JBFWQN010000018.1, forward strand.
CCCGGTGGGCTGCGCGAGCACGGCGACTGGCGCTATGTCATGATCGAGGCGCCCGATGGCATCCTCGTCGAGCTTTTCGAGTTCGACGACCCGGCCTCACCCTTCAACGCCGACGCTTGAGCCGCCGCAGACCATGCGCCCTCCTTGCGGATACCGCGCGGGAGGCAAGAGCGCCATGCGTGTTCCATCTTCGTTCTTGACGAGCAGGGGACAGACGACTAGGACTTGATCCGCCGTAACGCGCGACCGGCGCCCGACGGTACGGGGCTCCGGCGGATGGCGTCATGATCGGGGGCAGCTCATGTATGGCCAGATGTCCACGCTCGCCTTCGTCGGCATCGAGGCCCGGCCCGTCGACGTCGAGGTGCGCATCACCTCGGGCCGCGCCATCTTCTCCATCGTGGGGTTGCCGGACAAGGCCGTCGCGGAAAGCCGCGAGCGCGTGCGCAATGCGCTCCACGCCGTCGGGCTCGGGTTCCCCTTCCGGCACGTGACCGTCAATCTCGCTCCGGCCGATCTCCCGAAAGAAGGCAGCCATTTCGACCTCGCCATCGGGCTCGCGCTGATGTCGGCCATGGGCGCCATCGCGCCCGATGCCATCGCCGGCTATGCAGCGATCGGCGAGCTGGCCCTCGACGGTGCCATCCGTCCCGTGCCCGGCGCGCTTCCGGCCGCCATCGGAGCGAACGCCATGGGCAAGGGCCTCATCTGCCCCGAGTCCGGCGGATCGGAAGCGGCCTGGGCGGCCGAGGACATGGCCGTGCTCGCGGCGCCGCATCTCCTGTCGCTGGTCAATCACTTCAAGGGGATACAGACGCTCGCCCGGCCCCATCCGAACCTCGGTGCTCCTGCCGTGAGCCAGCTCGATCTCGCCGACGTGAAGGGTCAGGAGGGCGCCAAGCGCGCGCTTGAGATCGCCGCGGCCGGCGGGCACAACCTGCTCATGATCGGGCCACCCGGCTCGGGCAAATCGATGCTCGCGGCGCGGCTGCCGACGATCCTGCCCGATCTCGAGCCCGCCGAGATGCTCGAGGTCTCGATGGTGAAAAGTCTCGCTGGGGAGCTCGCCGACGGGCGCATTGCGCGGGCGCGCCCCTTTCGCGCCCCCCATCATTCGGCCAGCATGGCGGCCCTCGTCGGAGGCGGCTCGCGGCCCAGGCCCGGAGAGGTCTCGCTCGCCCACCTCGGCGTGCTGTTTCTCGACGAGTTGCCCGAGTTTCATCCCAACGTGCTCGATTCGCTCCGACAGCCGCTCGAATCCGGCGAGGTCGTGATCGCGCGCGCCAACCATCGGATCGCCTACCCGTCCCGCTTCCAGCTCGTTGCCGCGATGAACCCGTGCAAGTGTGGCGGCGGCACACCGGGTCAGGCCTGCAAGCGCGGGCCGCGCTGCGCCGCCGACTACCAGGGGCGCATCTCGGGGCCGTTCCTCGACCGGATCGACCTCATGATCGAGGTGCCGCAGGTCACCGCGTCGGACCTGGTTCTGCCTCCCCCGCGCGAAGGCAGCCGCGAGGTCAGGGCCAGGGTGGCCGGCGCGCGCGCGCTGCAGCGCCAGCGCCTCGCCAGTCTCGGTGCACCCGCAAAGGGCATGCGCACCAACGCCGACATCTCCGGTCGCCTGCTCGAGGAGATCGCCATGCCGGATGCCGACGGCCTCGCCTTCATGCGCTCGGCATCCGAGCGTCTCGGGCTGTCGGCGCGCGGCTTCCATCGCACGCTCAAGGTCGCCCGTACCATCGCCGATCTCGACGGCGCCGCGGAGGTGACGCGCACGCACGTGGCCGAGGCGCTGGCCTACCGGGCGGAGACGCTCGGAGAGGCGCGCGCCGCCGCTTGAGCCGACCGGCTCCCACGTCCATCTCACGGCCTACCGCGTGTTGGCAGCCGTCCTCAATCCTGCTTAGGTGCGGCAGCTGAACGAAATTCCGGAGACATGCGATGAAGGTTCTCGTCCTCGGCGGCGCCGGCATGGTCGGCCGCAAGCTCGCCGAGCGTCTCGCCCGTGACGGCAAGCTCGGCGACCAGCCGATCACCAGCCTCACCCTCTACGACGTCGTGAGCCCGCAAAAGCCCGCCGGAGCCGGGTTTCCCGTGGAAACCTTGACCGGAGACCTTCCCGCCACGGGCGAGACGGACCGGCTCGTGGCCTCGAAGCCGGACGTCATCTTCCACCTCGCTGCCATCGTATCGGGCGAGGCCGAGCAGGAGTTCGAGAAAGGCTACCGGATCAACCTGCTGGGCACGATGAACCTGCTCGAGTCGATCCGACGGGCCTACGACGGCGCACCGAGAAAGCCGCGCCTCGTCTTCACTTCGTCGATTGCCGTCTTCGGTGCGCCGTTCCCGGCGAAAATCCCCGACGATTTCTTCACCACGCCGCTGACCAGCTACGGCACGCAGAAGGCGATCGGGGAGCTGCTTCTCGCCGACTACACGCGAAAAGGGATGCTCGACGGCGTCGGCATCCGGCTGCCCACCATCTGTGTGCGACCGGGCAAGCCGAACAAGGCCGCCTCGGGCTTCTTCTCCAATATCATGCGTGAGCCGCTGGCCGGCCAGGAAGCCGTGCTTCCGGTCTCCGACAGCGTCATGCACTGGCATGCGAGCCCGCGCGCGGCCGTCGGCTTCCTGCTCCATGCCGCAACCATCGACGGCGGGCGGCTCGGCCCCCGGCGCAACTTGTCGATGCCCGGACTCGCGGTCACGGTCGGCGGCCAGATCGAGGCATTGCGCAAGGTGGCCGGCGACAAGGTCGTCGCCCGGATCAAGCGCGTGCCGGACCCCTTCGTCGAGCAGATCGTCGCCGGCTGGCCCCGTGATTTCGACACTCGGCGCGCCATCGAGCTCGGCTTCCAGGCGGAGGCGAGCTTCGAGGACATCATCCGCGTCCACATCGAGGACGAGCTCGGCGGAAGGATCGCCTAGGCCTGCTGTCGTCTCTCCTCCAGGCAGCGCCCAACCAGGACCAGTCCGGCGCGGCCAGCCAGAAAGAAGTGCCATGTCGATACCAAACAAGCCCTTGATGCTGCTCTGGGTGTCCGATCCGAAACCTTTCCAGGCCGGCCTGGAGGCGCAGGGCCTCGCCGACCGCTTCGAGATCGCGCATGTCGCACCGGGAGCGAAGGCCACGCCAGACCAGCTCGCGCGCTGCGAGGTGCTGCTGGGATTCGGCGCGCCACCGGGGGCGCTCGCCGAGATGGGCCGGCTCCGGATGATTCAGTCGATGACCGCCGGTGTCGACGGCTGGCTCGCCCGCAAGGACCTGAAGGCCGACCTGCCGCTCTCGGCCGCGCGCGGCACGCACCTGCCGCAAATGCCGGAGAACATCCTCGGCGCGCTGTTCCACATCACCAAGCACTACCACACCATCGCGACCAACCAGGCGCAGTCGAAGTGGGTGCGGTCGCAGTCGGCGACGCTGGCAGGACGGACGCTCGGCATCCTCGGCCTCGGTGCCATCGGTGCCGACCTGGCGCGCAGAGCCGCGGCTCTCGACATGCGCGTCATCGGCAGCAAGCGCTCGGTGGAGCCGGTGGCCCATGTCGACAAGGTCTATCCGTCCTCGGCGATCGACGAGGTGCTCGGGGCGAGCGATTTCGTGGTGCTGCTGCTGCCGGTCACGCCCGAGACCGAGAACATGATGGACAGGGCGCGTCTCAAGCGCATGAAGCCATCGGCCTGGCTCGTCAATTTCGGCCGCGGTGCGCTCATCGTCGACGAGGACCTGATCGCGGCCGTAAAGGCCAAGGAGATCGCCGGCGCGGTGCTCGACGTCTTCCGCACCGAGCCTCTCCCCTCCGACCACCCGTTCTGGCAGACGCCGGGCATCACCGTGCTGCCGCACATCGGGGGCGGCCATCCTGATCGTGACAAATGGGTGGCCGAGCTGTTCACCGAGAACGTGCGCCGTCATCTGGCGGGCGAGCCGCTGAAGGAGCTGGTCGAGCGCGGCCGTGGCTACTGACGGGGACTGCCGGACTCTTGCCAGGGCAATCGGATCCCGGCAAACCTGTCCGGACAAGATCGAGGGAGATGAGCCATGCTGATCGTGACCAGCCGCTCGGAGGCTGCGGCGCGCGCGCGGACGGTGCACGTCAACGGCCGCGACTACACCATCGACGAGTACGTGGGCTCGGCGCCCAAGCGCGGCATCTACGTTCCGGGCAACGAGGCCAACGACGACGGCCGCCCGCAAGGCTTTCTCGTGCACCAGCCGCCCAACGCGGTGACGCCGGCCCACTTCCATGAGCCCAACCAGTTCCAGGTGTTCGTCGCCGGCAACGGGCGCATGGGCGCGGCAGCCGCCAAGCCGTTGACGGTGCAATACGCCAACGGTCACACCCCCTACGGCCCCATCGTCGCAGGTGACGAAGGCGTCGAGTATTTCACGCTTCGCCAGCGCTGGGACCCGGGCGCGAAATACCTGCCGGCATCGCGCGATCTTCTGCGCAAGGGCAACCAGCGGACGCGCCTGAAGAGCGGCGTTGCCGTGGCGGAGGCGGACGAGCGCAAGGCCCGCTCCGAGGCCAGCGTCGATACGATCTTCGCCGAGGAGGCCGACGGCCTCGCCGCCTGGATGTGGCGAATGGGTCCTGACGCAAACGCTGAGCTGCCGACGCCATCGCAGACCGGCGGGCAGTACCTGATCGTCGCCTCCGGCACCATGCTCGATCACGGCGCGGCGCTCGACCGCCTCTCGACAGTGTTCGTCTCTCCCGACGAGGCGGCCTATCGGGTCACTGCCGGCGCCGACGGGCTCGACCTCCTGGTGCTGCAGTTTCCGCGACTGGGCGAGACCCTCGCCGGAGGCGCGAGCCGCGCCTGAGCGGAGGCGGTGCCCCGAGCCCCGCGACGCAGCGGCGGATGCCTCGCCGTTGGCCGTGGCTCAGGTGGCGAGGCTCAGCCCATAGACGAACCAGCCGAAGGCGACGATCGCCAACGGTATGGCGACGACATGCAGCGTCCAGAGCATGCCGCCGAGCCATCTCCTCGCGGCCACGACCCTGTTCATGCGCAGGATCGAGACCACGATCATCAGGCTCACCATCATGTAGTTGAAGACGAAGATGCGATCCGAGACGGTGGCCGTGTCGGAATCGAGCTTCGGCAGCGACAGGTAGAGGGCGACGGCCGAGAGCAGCGCCGTCACCTGGATGGTGACGATCGCCTCGAAGTGCGAGATCGGAATGAAGATCGACAGGTACGCGACGACCAGGATGAAGGCGAGCGGCACGACGACACGCAGGTAATAGTCCGTCGTCTGCCGCTTCATCAGCCACGCGAAGCTCGCCTTGTAGAACGGCACGACCGACGGCTCGTGCGTATAGGCGTCGATCAGTGGAATGAAGTCCTCGTCGGTGCCTACGTACTGCCCTTTCTGGTCCCAGCCGTCAGTCGCCACATCCCGGTCCCGCAGCGACAACGGAGGCGGCTGCACGATGAAGGGCGCATCGCCCTTCTTGGGTTGCAGATCGATGGAGAAGCGCTGCGTATCGAACGGATAGTTGGCGAGGTCCGGCT
>JBFWQN010000019.1:0-22482 GCA_050249405.1 Hyphomicrobiaceae bacterium
AATCCGCCACTTACCGCTCGGTAGTGGCGAACCGCACCAACTGAGCTACGGCATGCCATCCCCGCTTGGCGGGACCAATGGCTCGCGCCCCCGGTATCGCGTCGACAAGAGGAAAGAATGGCAACTACGTCCTGGAACAAGCGGTTGGCGGCGACGGTCGGCAAGTGGAGCGGCGCCCGCGCCGACAACGAGGTCACGAGCTATCCGGGCTCCAAGTTCTCGGACCTGCCGAGCGCCAAGTCGCTGCGCAATTGGGAGAAGGTCGGCTCCATGTTCGGGGTCGAGTCACCGTTCTTCCAGACCGTCGAGGCGGCCGAGGGCAACTACACCACGATGGAGGGCAAGGCCCGCCTCAACTTCGCATGGTGTGACTACCTGGGGCTGAACCAGCATCCCGCCGTGGCACAAGCCATGAAGGAGGCCATCGACCAGTTCGGGCCGTGCACGTCCGCCAGCCGCATGGTGGCCGGCGAGACGCCGCTGCACCAGACGCTCGAGCGGGAGGTGGCCGAGTTCCTGGGCGTCGAGGCATCGCTGCTGTTCGTGTCAGGCCACGCCGCCAACGTGTCGACCATCGGCTCGATCATGAGCGAGGACGATCTCATCGTGCACGATGAGTTCGTGCACAACAGCGCCGTGATCGGCATGCGCCTGTCGCGCGCCACCACGCTCAGCTTCCCGCACAACAACTTCGACCAGCTCGAGGTCATCCTCAAGCGTGAGCGCGCCAAGCACCGCAACTGCCTCGTCATCATCGAGGGGCTCTACTCGACCGAGGGCGATGTGACCGACCTGCCGCGTGCGGTCGAGCTCAAGGAACGGTTCGGCGCCTGGCTGATGGTCGACGACGCGCACGGCCTCGGCGTTCTCGGCAAGACCGGCCGCGGTATCGCCGAGCACGCCGGCATCCCCGGCGACAAGGTCGACATCTGGATGGGGACGCTGTCGAAGACGCTCGCCTCGTGTGGCGGCTACATCGCCGGCAACCAGGCCCTCATCGATGTGCTGAAGCACACGGCGCCGGGCTTCGTCTACTCGGTCGGACTGCTGCCGGCGATGACGGCGGCAGCGCTCGCCTCGCTCCGTGTCATCAAGTCGGAGCCGGAGCGGGTGGAGCGGCTGCATTCGCACGGCCGGCTGTTCCTCTCGCGCGCCAAGGAGCTCGGTCTCAACACGGGCGTGTGCCGTGGCTATGGCATGATGCCGGTGATCGCGGGAGACGTGCTGAAGGCGGTGAAGCTCTGGCACGCGGTGTTCGCGCGTGGCATCAATCCCTCGCTGATCATCTTTCCGGGCGTGCCGCTGAAGGCGGGACGCTTGCGCTTCTTCCTGACGGCGGCCCATAGCGAGGAGCAGATCCTCGAGGCGCTCGACGTCACGGCTCAGGAGCTTGCCAAGCTGTAATCCGGTAGCGGGAGACCGTCACGGGCATGCCAGCCAAGGACGCCTCCCGTACCGCACTCGTTACCGGCACGTCCTCCGGGATAGGCCTCGCCGTAGCGGAACGCCTCGCGCAAGAAGGCTGGCGCGTGCATGGCGGCAGCCGACGGATGCCTCCACCCGAGGGCGGGGGCACCAGAGCCTGGACGCCTGTACCACTCGACGTGACCTCCGATCGTTCCGTCGAGGCGGCCGTGGCCACCGTCCTCGACGCCGACGGGAGGATCGACGCGCTCATCCATTGCGCTGGGATCTCGGTCGCCGGCTCGATCGAGGACGTGACCGTTGCCGAGGTGGAGCGCCAGCTCGCGACCAACTATCTCGGCACGGTGCGCATGGTGCAAGCCGTGCTGCCGGCCATGCGGCTCGCCGGCAGGGGCCGTATTATCGTGGTCGGCTCCATCGGCGGGCTGATCGGGCTACCCTTCATCGGGCACTACTCGGCCTCGAAGTTCGCCCTCGACGGCATGGTGCAGGCGCTTCGCATCGAGATCGCGCCGTTCGGGATCGAGGCGACCATCCTGCACCCGGGCGACATCCGCACCGACATCTCGGCGAACCAGATCGAAGGCGCGCGCACGGGGCCGCAGTCGGCCTATCACGCGCGCTTCAAGGCGGCGGTTGCTGCCTACGACAAAGCCGTGCGTGCGGCGCGCGGACCGGAGGTCATCGCCGAGGCCGTGGCGAGAGTCGTGCGGCGCAGGCGGATGCCCACCCGCGTGATCGTCGGCACGGCCAACGAGCGTGCCGGCATCGGCCTCAAGGCGCTGTTGCCCGGCAGGGCCTTCGAGGCGATCATCAGGAAGACTTACGGGCTCTGAGCCGGGCAGGCTTGGCCACACCGGTCATCGAGCGCCCGCGGCCGGGCGACCTGCGAGGGTCGCCGGGCCGGTCGTGGGCAGGGCCTCACACGCGATAGACCCTCAGTCCGTTCTCGGCGCAGATGGCGCGGTGCTGCTCTTGCGTCACGCCGGCAGGAAATGCCCGGAACGGATCGTCGAAGTCCCAATGGGGATAATCGGAGGCGAACAGCAGCCGGTCGTGGCCGACCCACTTCAGCGTGTCGAGCAGATGGTGCCGGTCCTCCGGCTCCTCCATCGGCTGCGTCGACACCCAGATGTGCTGCTTGATGTATTCCGAAGGCCGCCGCTTCAGGTGCGACAACTCCTCGCGATTGCGCTCGAACACCTTGTCGAGGCGCCACGTCAGCGCCGGCAGCCAGCCGAAGCCGCCCTCGACGATGACGACCTTCAGCCTCGGGAACTGCTCGAACACGCCTTCCATGACGAGGCTGGTGACCACTGTCTGTGCCGAGGTCGAGTGTCCGCCGGAACCTTCCTCGATGTAATACGAAGGCCAGCCCGCACCGGTCACCGGATGCCCCGAGGTGCCGAAAACGTGGAACGCAACGGGAAGATCGTGCGCCTGAGCTGCCGCGTAGATCGGCCAATAGCGCCGGTTCCCCAGCGGGTCCGACGAGCGCGTCAGGCAGAACACCTGCGCGTAGTCGTCCATATGACCGACCCGTTCGATCTCCTTCGCGGAGGCCGCGCCATCCTCGTAGGGCACCACGATCGCGGCTTTCAACCGCTTGTCCCGGCGCGTCCAGGCATCGCGCTGCCACTCGTTCGTGGCGCGGCAGAAGGCGGCGCCGAGCTCGAGATTGAGCTCGCCCTGGCCCGTGTTGCCGAGGGGGCCGAGGACGCCCAGCTCGACGCCGGCCGGGTCGAGATACTGCTTTTGCATCAGCTCCAGCGAGGAGCCGGGCCGTCCGGAGCCGTCCTCGGGCCAGGCGTCGCGGCGCGAGGCGAGGGGCGCCGACTTCGGGTACGGCTCGACCGACGGGCTGCCGTGACGGCGGCGGAAGCCGTACGTCTGGGCGTGGTCCCACCATTTCTGCTCGAGGTAGGGCTTCAGGCAGGCGAGCGACTTCACGGCCGGGTGGATGTCGCTGTCCACGATGGCGAGACGATTGCTCGGCTTCGGGGCGGCGTCACTGTCAGCGAGGGGAGGGGCGTCGAGCGGCATGGCGGCCTCCGGTCAGGTGCTCTTTGCTAAACGCGGATAGGTGGCGAGCGGGTTGTCGATCAGGATCCTCTTTCGCAGGGCCGAATCGATGCCCCGCGGCAGCATCTCGTCGCCGTCATGCTGCCAGTGCGGGAAGTCCGATGCAAACAATAGCATGTCCGTGGACGGCAGCTGGTCGACAATGCGGGCGAGCATCTCCGGATCACCGTCGGGCACATCGAAGGGCGCGGTGGTGAGCCGGATGTGCTCCTTCACGATCTCGGAGGGGAGCCGGTCGATCCATGGCGTCTCGAGCCGCGTGCCGCGCCAGAACTTATTGAGACGCCAGAGGTAAGGCGCGAGCCACGTCACCCCCGACTCGATCATCACGGCCTTGAGCTTGGGATATTTGAGGAAGACGCCTTCCATGACCAGGCTGCCGACCTGGGTGTGCATCGCCAGGGAGGAGGCCGCATAGTCCTCTGCCCAGTAGCTCGGCCAACCGGAGCCGGTGACGGCGTGGTGATAGCTGGAGCCGGCATGTACGCCGATGGCGAGGCCGTGGCGCTCGCAGGCCTCGTAGATCGGCCAGAAACGGCTTTTTCCCAGCGGCTCCTCGGTGCCGGCGATGAACAGCGCCTGCACGAACCTACGGTCGGCCGCGCATCGCTCGACCTCGGCGACGGCCTTCTCGATCGACTGATAGGGCACCACGATCGAAGCGCGGTAGCGCGGGTCGCGGTCGAGCCACTCGTGCCGCACCCAGTCGTTGACGGCGCCGGCGAAGGCTGCCGCCATGTGCTCGTCGCGGATCATCTGAACGGCGTAGAGGCAATTCAGGATGGCGTGGCCGAAGCCGTGGCGGTCGAGCAAGGCGCTCGCGGTCCGGCCGGAGTCCTCGTCGGCCTTCGCGGCTTTCCAATCCGGCCGTGCGGTCAGCGGCGCGTTCCGCGGATAGGCGATGGTGGCGAACTCGTCGATGCCGCGCACCTCGATCGCCTCGCTCCAGTAGCTCGACATGTAGCGCTTGAGCGCGGCGATGTTCGGCACGCGGGGGTGCACGTCGCAGTCGATGGCGCCGGTCCAGTCAGTCACGCGATGTCGCTCCGGAAGTTGACGGCTTCATCCTTCCATGCCGCCGGACAGGATTCCAGTGGGTCTGCAATGCGGTTGCGGCGCCGACGGCATGATGGCGGGACATGCCGACACCGCGCCGGGAAGCTAGCCGCGCCCGGACGGTGCCTCGACATACCAGCCGAGCTTGCGCAGGCGCCAGCCGCTGAGCGCGCTCTCGACGACGTAGGACAAGATCCAGGCGGCAATGCCCAGGAATGCGCCGTTGATGTCCGGCGCGAAGAGGCTCACCGATCCGGCAGCGGTTGCCGTCGCGATACGCAGCAGCCCCCCGGCCGCGAGCCAGCCCGTGGTGCGCGCCTTGGCGAGCAGGCCGCGGAACAGCGCGGTCGCGCTCCAGAACGTCGCGATGACGAACGACAGCGCAAGGGCGGGCTCGGAATAGGCCGCGAGCTCCGGCGTCAGCCCCATGACCTCGCGCAGGATGCGGTCGCGTAGCGGCGTGTGGAAAAGCACGAAGGCCAGCAGCGTGAAGCCTGCGACCAGCTGGAGCGTGAATACGACCATCGTGCGCACGTCCTGGCGCCGCGCGATCAGGGTCTGAGCCGACTGCGTGAGATTGCGCATCGGCGCCACCAACAGCGATACGAGGCCGTGCACCACGCCGAATGCGGCGATCGCCACCTCCGGCCGGGCGAGGCGGCCAAGGAACAGGTTGATGACGAAGATCACGCCCATCTCGGCCGACGCGTTGACGATCAGCGGCCAGGCGAACCGCCAGTAGGCGCCGAAGGTCTCCCGCGACTGGCGGGTGGCGGGCAGCGAGGCGACGCGGCGCCAGGCAAAAGCCCAGGCGAAGGCCGCCTCGGACGCCATGCACAGCACCAGGGCACCCGCTCCGATGGCCGCGCCGGAGAGCCAGCGCGGCAGGATGGCGAGCGAGATCGCGAGCGACAGCAGCCGGACGAGCGTGCTCCAGGTGATGATCAACGTCCGCCGATCGAGCATGAGCAGGGCGAACGCCGTGCTGCGCAGGATGAGCACCGGCATGCTCAGGAGCAGCAAACCGACGGCATGGCGCGCATCGCTGCGTGCTGCGGGGCCGAGCCCGAACCAGCCGCCGAACACCGTGTCGCCGAGTGCGGTGAAATGCACCGCGAGAGCGATGGCCGCCGGCACGGTGAGCACCGTTGCCATGAACGCCATGAGGCGCGGCACGTCGGCCCGCGCCTTGAGGAAGGAGAGGCAGAGCAGGGCCGTCACCTCGGTGGCGCTGGCCAGGGCGAAATAGAAGGTGAAAGCGGCGTTGAAGGCCGCAAGCGTCACGCTCGGGCTGTCGGTGCGCGCCAGGAACGCGTGGATCACCGACTTCGAGATCATGTTGAGCTCGACCATCAGGACGAGCGGCACGAAAAACCAGTAGCAGTCGCTGAGCCTGAGCGGTGGCTTTGCCGAAACTCTCGGCGCGTCCTCGGTGATCATGTCCGCTCCGTCGGCTACGGCCTCGCCCGCCATTTTGGAGCGGTCTCGGAGCCGGCGGCAATCGCCGCTGGGTTCGTCAGTGCCGGCCGCCCTCGAGGTAGGCGGCGCGGACGTCGTCGCGCGCGAGCAGCTCCGCGCCCGTGCCGCGCATCGTGATCTGACCGTTGACCATGACACAGCCCCGGTGCGCCAGCCGCAAGGCGTGAAAGGCGTTCTGCTCGACGAGGAAGACGGTGAGGCCCTCGCGGCGGTTCAAGTCGCGGATCACGTCGAAGATCTGGCGGACGATGAGAGGCGCCAGGCCGAGCGACGGCTCGTCGAGGAGCAACAGCTTCGGCCGGCCCATCAGCGCGCGACCAATGGACAGCATCTGCTGCTCGCCCCCCGACAGCGTGCCGCCGCGCTGCGACTGCCGCTTCTCGAGAATGGGAAAGAGGGCGAAGACACGGGCGAGATCGTCGGCGAAGGTTCGCTCGCGATCGGGGTTGAGGATGGCGCCCATCTGCAGGTTCTCGAGCACGGTCATGCGCGGGAAGATGCGCCGGCCCTCGGGCGACTGGGCGATCCGCTTCAGCATGATGCGGTGTGTGGGCAAGCCGGTGATGTCCTCGCCGTCGAGCACGATGCTCCCGGCGCGGGCGCGGGGGGTGCCGCAGATGGTCATCATCAGCGTGGTCTTGCCGGCTCCGTTGGCGCCGATGAGGGTGACGATCTCGCCCTCGTTCACGTCGAGGTCGATGCCTTTCAGCGCCTGAACCTTGCCGTAGAAGGTCTGGACGCCCCGGATCTCGAGCAGCGGCTTCACCGGAGGACCTCCCGGGTCACCTGGGCGACCTCCTCGTCCTCGACGCCGAGATAGGCGGCGATCACGGCCGGATTGGCCCGGATCTCGGCCGGCGTGCCATCGGCGATCTTGCGTCCGTAGTCGAGCACGACGATGCGGTCGGAGATCTCCATGACGACGCCCATGTCGTGCTCGATCAGCAGCAGCGAGAGACCGCTCTCGCCGCGCATCGAGAGCAGCAGCTCGTTGAGCTCGCGGCTCTCTCGCGGGTTGAGGCCGGCCGCCGGCTCGTCGAGGCAGAGCAGGATCGGCTCCGTGCACATCGCGCGCGCGATCTCGAGCCGGCGCTGGTCGCCGTAGGGCAGATCGCCGGCCGCATCGTCGGCGCGTGCGATGAGGCCTACACGGTCGAGCCAGTGGCGGGCGAGGTCGATCGCCTCGCGCTCGGCGCGCTGGTAGCCCGGCAGTCCGAGCAGGCCGGCGAAGGTGTAGCCCGAGGCGCGCATCAGCTTGTTGTGCTGGGCGACGAGGAGGTTCTCGAGCAGGCTCATACCGGCGAAAAGGCGGATGTTCTGGAAGGTTCGCGCAACACGGGCATCTGCGGCGATGCGGTGGCCTGGAAGCCGGTGCAGGTCATGGCTGCGGCCGTCGGCGTGGCGCGCCCTGATCGAGCCCGAGGTCGGCCGGTAGAAGCCGGTGATGCAGTTGAATACCGTGGTCTTGCCGGCGCCGTTGGGGCCGATCAGCGCGGTGATCTCGCCTCGGCGGGCTGCGAACGACAGGTCGTCGACGGCGACGAGGCCGCCGAAGCGCATGCCGAGCGAGGCGAGCTCGAGGACGGGCGCGTCGCTCATCCGTGGCCTTCCTTGACGAGATCGCCGCCGATCCTGCGCACGTCGCCACTCAGGGCCACGGTGGGCACCCGACCGGAGACGACGCCGCGCGGGCGCCAGACCATCACAGCCACCATCGCCGCGCCGAACACCAGCATGCGGTAGATCTCGAGATCGCGGAACAGCTCGGTGCCGCCGATCATGACCAGTGCCGCCACGGCGACGCCGGCCTGGCTGCCCATGCCGCCCAGCACGACGATGGCGAGGATGATCGCCGACTCCCAGAACGTGAACGATTCCGGCGAGATGAAGCCCTGCTTCGTGGCGAAGAAGGCGCCGGCGAAGCCGCCGAACATGGCGCCGATGCTGAAAGCCGTGAGCTTGGTGTTGGTGATGTTGATGCCGAGCGAGCGGCAGGCGATCTCGTCCTCGCGCAAGGCCTCCCAGGCGCGTCCGACAGGAAGCCGGCGCAGCCGGATCGTCGCCCAGTTGGTGAGGAGCGCGAGCCCCAGGATGATGTAGTAGAGGAAGATGATGCGATGGATCGATGAATGCTCGAGGCCGAAATAGTCGGCAAACCCGCCCTCCGCCTTGAACTCGAGGCCGAACAGGGTCGGGCGCGGAATGCCCGAGACGCCGTTCGGGCCACCGGTGAGGCTCTGCCAGTTGATGAGCAGAATGCGGATGATCTCTCCGAAGGCGAGCGTGACGATGGCGAGGTAGTCGCCGCGCAGCCTGAGCACGGGAAAGCCCAGCAGCACACCCCAGAACGCGGCGAGGATGCCGGCGAGCGGCAGGCAAATCCAGAACGACAGGCCGAAGTTCGTCGACAGCAGCGCGTAGGCGTAGGCGCCGACGGCGTAGAAGGCGACATAGCCGAGGTCGAGCAGGCCGGCGAGGCCGACGACGACGTTCAGACCCCAGCCGAGCATCACGTAGATCAGGACCAGAATGCCGAAGTTCTCGACGTAGTAGCGTGTCGATCCGGGAGCGAACGGGAAGAACAGCGCCAAGCCCAGGAACAACCAGACCGGCGATCGCCGCCAGACGCCGACCGCGAGGGGAGCGAGGAGCAGGAGATCGAGCCAGCGGCTCACGGCGAGATGTCCGGCTGCACTAGCGAGGACGGCGAGACCGAGCAGCACCGCAAGCGCCGTCCGCCAGCCGCCGAGGCGCTCGAACGCCTGCACGGCCGCGGCAACGATGTTGCCGAAGCTCTCGCCGGCATCGGAGAGCCGGGGTGCGAGCAGGCTCAACACCAGGCGGCCTGCGAACACGGCGGCGGCGCCCCCGAGCACCCAAGGCCAGCGCGAGACGAGCTCGAGGGACGTGCCGGTCTCCTCGGACTTGTAGGCGAGGATCGGGAAAGCCAGCAGCAGGGCTATGGCCGCGCCGACGGCAGCGTCGGCCACGGCCGGCCAGAGCGGCGCTTGCGTAGGCGAGCCGTCCTCGGCCCGGGCGGCGGTCGCGGCCATCGGCTCAAACCTTCTCGATCTCGGGGCGGCCGAGCAGGCCCTCTGGGCGGAAGATCAGCACGATGGCGAGGATCGAGAAGGCGGCGACGTCCTTGTACTCGGAGCCGACGTAGCCCGACCAGAACACCTCGATGAGGCCGATGAGCAGGCCGCCGAGCATGGCGCCGGGCAAAGAGCCGATACCACCGAGCACCGCCGCGGTGAAGGCTTTGATGCCGGCGACGAAGCCGATGTAGAAATCGATGGCGCCATAGTAGACGAGGAACATGACGCCGGCGACGGCGGCGAGCGCTGCCCCGATCACGAAGGTGAGCGAGATGGTCCGGTCGACGTCGACGCCGGTTAGCGCCGCCATCGTGCGGTCCTGCTCGCAGGCGCGCTGGGCGCGGCCGAGCGGGGTCGAGGTGATGATCCAGGTGAACAGCGCCATCAGCGCCACGGTCACACCGACGATGATGAGCTGCCGGTAGGATACGACCGCCGCGAAGCCGTCGGCGCTCTCCATGACCTTGAAGCCGCCCGACAGCTTGTCCTTGATGTCGGGTGGCATGTTCTTGATGCGGGCGCCCTGGGCGATCTGCACCATGTTGGAGAGCACGATCGACATGCCGATCGCGGTGATCAGCGGGGCGAGGCGGAACGAGCCGCGCAGCGGCCGGTAGGCGAGGCGCTCGATGGTCCAACCCCAGGCGGCGGTCAGCGCCATGGCGACGATCAGCACGGCGATCAGCGCCAGCACGATGACGATGAGCGGCGTCGCCGCCGTGAGGCCCAGCAGAAGGAACAGCAGGAGACCGATGAACGAGCCTATCATGAACACGTCGCCGTGGGCGAAGTTGATCATGCCGATGATGCCGTAGACCATCGTATAGCCTATGGCGATCAGCCCGTAGATCGAGCCGAGCGTCACGCCGTTGATGAGCTGCTGTGCGAAATATTCCATGCCCACGCCCGCGCCGATGGCGCCCTTAGCCGCACGGACGATCCTCTGCGAGGCGTCCGGCGGCCTCCCCGTCGGACAAGCTAGCAAAGCCCGCGGCCAGCGTACACTTCATCTTGGGCTCATGCGTGCCCATCCGCCTTCCCGTCTGCCCGGGGAAAGGGCAAACCTCACCCGATCGCCGCCGCCGCGACCAGCGTCAGGGCAGAGGGCCGGTCTGGAACAACTGGATGCGCAGGCCCCCGTGGGGGATCGCCGGGGCAGGCGGCCCGAACGGCAGCCCGGTCGCCTGCGCCAGCGGCTTCTCGGTGGTGACGAGGCCGACGCGCCAGCCGGAGAAGCGGCCGGCAACGGCTGCACCGAGCGCGCGATAGAGGGGAGCGAGCGCCTGTCGGTCGCCAATTCGCGCACCATACGGCGGGTTCACGATGACCAGACCTGGCGGGCCTGCGGGACGCTCGATCTCCTCGATCGCCAGCTGGCGAAACTCGGTGATGGTGGCCACACCGGCTCGCTCGGCGTTGGCGCGACTGATGCGGACGGCGCCCGCGTCGCGGTCGCTGCCATAGAACCGGCAGGGCGTCGCCGCCGAGGCAGCCTCTGCCCCCGATCCGCGCATCTCCCGCCAGACGGCAGCGTCGAAGGTGGCGAGCTTCTCGAAGGCGAAGTGGCGGCCCCGTCCGGGCGCGAGGCCAGCCGCGATCTCGGCCG
Organism: Hyphomicrobiaceae bacterium; assembly: GCA_050249405.1. GTDB lineage: Bacteria > Pseudomonadota > Alphaproteobacteria > Rhizobiales > Hyphomicrobiaceae. Next base: position 10,747 of record JBFWQN010000019.1, read on the forward strand.
CCTCGATGACGAAGGTGCCGGAGCCGCACATGGGATCGAGCACCGGCTCGCTGCCGGTAAAGCCGCAGCAGCGCAGGAGGAGCGCCGCCATCGTCTCGCGCAGCGGCGCCTTGGCGACCTCCTCCTTGAACCCGCGCTTGTGGAGAAGCTCGCCCCCGGCATCGACGCCGATGCTGCACATGTCACGCTCGATGCGCACCCTCACGCAGACCTCGGCCGTCGCCGATGCCTCGGCGCCGAGCTCCTCACGGATGGCCCGCTCCACGCGCTCGGCGGCGGCCCCGGTATGATAGATGCGGGAGGCCCTGCAACTCGCCTCGACGCGAAACGGCACATCCTTGCGCAGCACGCTCTCCCACGGCACCCGCCGGGCGCTCTTGTCCAGCTGGGACAAGTGCACGGCGCGGAACTGCGTGAAGCGCGGGACGATGCGGCTCGCGCCGCGAATGCCGAGGCACGCGCGCCAGACGTCGCGCCAGGCGCCCTTCGCTGTCACGCCGCCGGCGACGGGGCGGGCTCGTGCAAAGGCCTGCTCGCGCACCTCGCCGAGAAGCGCTGCCTCCAGGCCAGGAGGGGCAGCGAAAAAGATCTCGAGATCGCCATCGGTGGTCATCAGGCCTCGATAGCCGGATGCGGCGAGGGCGGCGAGGACCTTCTCGCCGCGTGCCGGGGAGCTGGCCTCAACGGGACAGCTCCTCCTTCACCTTGGCGGCGAGCTGGGGCAGCGAGAACGGCTTTGCCAGGAAGGCATAGTGGGCGTCGGGGTCGAGGCCGGTCTTGAAGCGGTCGTCAGGGTAGCCCGAGACGAAGATCACCTTGAGATCCGGACGCGTCTTGCGCATCTCGGTGATCATGGTCGGGCCGTCCATCTCGGGCATGACCACGTCCGAGACGACGATGTCGACCGGAAGGCTCTCGGCGGCGACCAGCTCCAGCGCCTCGAGGCCGGTCGTTGCCTCCAGCACCTCGTAGCCCTGCCGCTTCAAGGCGCGGACCGCGAAGTTGCGCACCGAATCCTCGTCCTCGACGAGCAGCACGCGACCGGTGCCGGTGAGATCGCGCGTGCGCTCCTTTTTCGGTGCCTGAGCAGCGGCTGCGGCGGCCGTCGCGGGATCGACCTCGACCTCGGGCTCCGGCACGTGGCGCGGGAGGTAGACGCGGAATGTGGTTCCCTTGCCCGGAGCGCTCTCGGGGAAGTTGTAGCCGCCGGTCTGCTTGACGATGCCATAGACGGTGGTGTGGCCGAGCCCGGTGCCCTTGCCCACGTCTTTCGTGGAGAAGAAGGGCTCGTAGATCTTCGCCTTCTCCTCGGGCGACATGCCGTGGCCGGTGTCCTCCACCTCGATCGCGACGTACTCGCCGGGCTGCACCGACAGATTGCGCATCTTGAGCGAGTCGCGCTCGCTTACGTTTCGCGTGCGGATGGTGAGCCGGCCGCCGGACAGCATGGCATCCTTGGCGTTGACGGCGAGGTTGATGATCACCTGCTCGAGCTGCGACTTGTCGGCCTTCACGTGCCACAGGTCGCGGCCGGTGACGATCTTGAGGTCGATCTTCTCGCCGATCAGGCGTGTGAGCATGACGGAGAGCTCCGACAGCTCCTCGCCGAGCTCGATCACCTCGGGCGTCAGCGTCTGGCGGCGCGAGAAGGCGAGCAGCTGGCGCACGAGGCGGGCGGCCCGGTTGGCCTCCTTCTTGATGTTCAGGATATCCTTGTGCGCCGGATCGAAGGGCCGGTGGGTCTGCAGCAGCAGGTCCGAGAATCCGAGGATCGCCGTGAGCACATTGTTGAAGTCGTGGGCGATACCGCCGGCGAGCTTGCCCACCGCCTCCATCTTGGTCGACTGCGCATACTTGAGCTCGAGCGCCTTCTGCTCCGTGGCGTCGATGGCGTAGAGCATGACCGCCTCGGCGGGCTGGCCGTCGCGCATGGGTGCCAGATAGAGCCGCCGGGTGAACTGCCGGTCCGTGCCGAACGAGATCTCGACGGGGGCGAGCGTCGCTCTCCCGGACTTGGCCTCGGCGATGGCGACATCGATCGCCTTCTGTGCCTCGGAGTCGCGCGTCTTCTCGACGAGCGAGCGGACGTTGTCGGCGGGGCCGAGGCCGGCGTCGAAGAACATGCGGGCGAATGCGGCATTGAAGGACCGGATCCTGCCGTCCTCGCCAAGCGTCGCGATGCCGAACGGCGCGGAGTGGAACAACCGCTCGAAACGAGCCTCGGCTCCGGCAATCGTGACGTCCGCGGCGCCGGTCCGTGGGCGGGTGAGCACCAGCGCCGAGAAGTCGACGCCGCGCTCGCCGGAGGCGGACAGGCGGGCCACCACCTCGACGGGAAGGCCGATACCGTCCTCGCGCACGAGGTCGAGGTCGAGGCGGACGACCTCGCCGGAAGCCTTGGTCAGCGCTGCGCGGAGCAGCGAATCGCCGTCGCCGGCAATGATGTCGGACAGCGAGAGGTCCCGGCTGCGGACGGCATCGGCATCGAGGCCGAGCCAGCCCGCAAGCGTGGCATTCAGGTGCGTGATGCGTCCGTCGAGGCCCGCGCCGATGAGCCCCATCGGCATCGATTCGTAACGGGCGATCTCGCCCTCGAGATCGCGAACCGCCTCGGCCTCGTGGGCGCGCTCGCTCGAGATGTCGGTGAGCTGCCACAGGCTCGCGGCGCGAGGCACGCGTGCGCTGGACGCCTTGAACGGAGCCACGGACAGGCGCAGCCAGCGGCCGGACCGATCCCGGCCGTCGACGCCGCGGACGCGGAACTCCTCGGCGCGCTCCTCGCCGAGCTCGGCGGCGCGGATGAGACGGAACACGCACTCGGCCGCCTGGGGCTCGCCCGCGAAGGCGGTCTCGAGGCTGCGCGGCTCGCCGTCCGAATCGGTGCCGGCCAGCGTGCGCCACGCGGCGTTGGCGAACATGACACGGCCGTCGCGGGCCGTGATCATGACGCCAGGAGCGATGACGTCGGCGGCGATGGCAGCGATGCTGGCGTCCGCCTCGGGCTCGCTGCCGATGCGAATGTGGCCGGCGGCAAGCCCGAACAGGAAGAAGCTGCCGATCATGCCAAGGACCGACAGGACGCTGAGCAGGAGCGGATCGGCAGCACGGGCCGAAACGAACACCAGCGCCCCGAGACCGAGGGTCGCGAGCACCGCCAGAACGAGGAAAAGAGCGCCTGCCCCTGCGGACGCGTCCGGCGCAACGGTGGCGGCCGGAGCATCGGGGCGGCGGATGTCGGTCCCGATCATGTGCAGGGACAATACGTGATTCTTAGGCCGGAAGGGCAAGCCCAGGATTTCCACCACAGAAGAACAGACGACGCGCACAGATACCACTCGTATCCTCCTGCGAGATAGGGACCCGACCTAGCGGCCCCGAACCCGTCAACAACTCGATGATTAGGGTTAAAACTGCCCTAAACATCTGCTATCGACACGCCGCGTGGCGTCGCCGGCAGGCCGTGGGCGAAACCGGCCCTACGAGGAAAGTCGGACCATGGAAATCCTGCTCTACGTGCTGTTGCTCGGCCTCCTCGCGCTCGCCGTGCTCGCCGCCTACTGGGTGGTTCGAGGCTCGATGGATGGCCAGCCGCCGATGGTGGCGCTGTTCGGGGTGAGACCCGAGAAGCGGCTCGCCGTCGTCGAGCATGCGAGCGTCGACGGCCGCAGGAAGCTCGTTCTCGTGCGCCGCGACGATGTCGAGCACCTGATCATGACCGGCGGCCCCGTCGACGTCGTGATCGAGACTGGCATCGGCGAGCGCAAGCCCGATGCCCTGCCCGCGCGTGCCCTGCCGGAGGAGCGCGAGGGGACGCCAGCGACCCCGGTCTTCGGACGGCAGGTCCGGGCCGCCCGGGCCGGCCAGCAGATCGCCGAGTAGCCTCGGGCGGCTTGGCCGCGGTACCGGCTCCTGTGCCGCAGATGCCGTCTCCGACACAGACCTGCCATAATTCCGGGATGCCGAGTGAGCCTCGGCGCGGCTGACGCCTTGGCAGCCACCGCCGATCTATCCGACCGACAAAGGCTTCACGAGGCCCGCCCTTGCGTTCATCGTCCCAGCTCACCGCGGCCGTCCTCATGCTCGTGGCCGGTCTTGCGCTTCTGGCCAACCCGCTGCCGGCTGCTGCGCAAGCGCCACAGGGCGGACCGGGGCAAGCCGCCCCGCAACCGGCGGCACCTGCAACTCCGGCCGCACCGCCGGCCCAGGCCGCCCCGCAACCCGGAGGGGCCGCTCCGCAAGCCCAGCCCGCGGCCGCTGCTCCCGCGGCTCCTGCCGCTGTCGCTGCACCTGCTCCGCCGCCGCCTGTCGTGCTGCCCAAGGAGGCGCTCGAGCCGGTCGAGCGCCTGTCGCGCAACATCGAGAGCGCCGAGAAGGCGATCCAGCAGCTCAAAGAGCTGGAGGGCGAGCTGGCGCGGCTCAGGGCGGAGGTAGAGCGGATCATCTACGATTCGACCTCGACCGCGGATGCGCTCAGGCCCCAGCTCGAGGAGGTGCAGAAGCAGATCGAGCGCCTCGGGCCGCCGCCCGGCAAGGATCAGCCCGCCGAGACGCCGACGGTCGCGGCCGAGCGCGCGCGCCTCAACGCGCTGAAAGCGTCGCTCGACGGTGCCATCAAGACGACGGAGCTCGCGTGGGTGCGAGCCAAGCAGCTGATCGACCGCATCACGGTCATCCGCTATCAGCTGTTCACGCGCAACCTGCTCGAGCGGCGCGACAGCCCGCTGCTGCCGGGAGTCTGGCGCAACGTCGCAGAGCAATTTTCGACCATCCGCGGCCGGCTCGCCTACTACGGCGGCGACTGGCTCGACTGGGCGGGCCGCTCCGTGCAGTGGCTGATGGCGCTCGGCGCCGCCGTGCTCCTCGGCTATCTCGTCGTCTGGCTCGTCGTGCGCCGCTTCGTATCGCGCCGGCTCGGACGGCCCGCCGAAGGAAGCCCGAGCTTCCTCGACCGTACGCTGAAAGCCGCCTGGGTCGCCCCGGTGCGCATGATCGCTCCGGCCGCCGCCGTGCTGCTGCTCTACTACGGCCTCGCCGAGCTCGATCTGCTGTTCTCGCCCTGGATCGGCCTCGCCACCGCCACGCTTGGCGGCCTCCTCGTCTATGTGGCGGCGGCGGCGCTGCTGTCCGTTTCGTTCGCCCCTCACCATCCGCAGTGGCGCCTCGTTCCCGTCGACGACCGCACCGCGGCGCGCGTGCTCGCCATCCTGGAGGCGTTCGTCGGCGTCTATGTCGTCGATATCGTGCTGGTCGAGCTCGGACGGGCCATCTACGTGCCGCTTTCCGTCACGGTGGTGCAGGCGTTCCTGACGAGCCTCGCCTTCGTGCTTCTGCTGGTGCTCCTGCTGCTCACGCCGCTCGTGCCGCAGACGGGGCCCGACAGGCCGGTGAACGGCCACGCCTACATTCCCAAGCCGGTCACGCTCGCGAGCCCGATCTGGATCAAGCTGCCGCTGCTCGTGACGGGCCTGCTCATCCTCCTGTCGTCGATGATCGGCTACGTCGCCCTCGGCCGGTTCGTCGCGCATCAGGTGGTGCTCAGCGGCACCGTGCTCGCCGGTTGCGGCCTGCTCTATCTCGCCGTGCGCTCTGCAACCCGTGGCCGCGCCGACAACCGCGATCTCGTCGGGCAGACGCTCGAGAAGCGTTTCGGGTTGGTCGACCCGGCCCGGCGGCGTCAGCTGTCGCGTTTGATCGAGGTGATGGCGACGCTGCTGATCGCAACGGCCGCCATGCCATTGCTGATGCTCCAATGGGGCTTCACCGGTGCCGACATCGCCGACTGGCTGAAGGCGTTGCTGTTCGGCTTCGAGATCGGGCAGTTCCGCATCTCGCTGGCACGCATCCTGATCGGCGTCGGCATCTTCACGGCATTGCTGTTCGCGACACGGGTGGTGCAGCGCTGGCTGCGGGACGCTGTGCTGGTCCAGCCCCGGATCGATGCCGGCATCGCCAACTCGGTCGAGACGGCGGTCGGATACGCGGGCATCGGCCTCGCGCTGCTGATCGCGCTGTCCTACGCGGGTCTCGACATCACCAGCCTCGCCATCGTGGCCGGCGCGCTGTCGGTCGGCATCGGCTTCGGCCTGCAATCGATCGTCAACAATTTCGTGTCGGGCCTGATCCTGCTGGTCGAGCGGCCCGTGAAGGTCGGCGACTGGATCGTGGTCGGCAACGAGCAAGGCAACGTCAGGCGCATCTCGGTGCGCTCGACCGAGATCGAGACATTCGACAAGGCGAGCCTCATCGTGCCCAACTCCGAGCTGATCACGGGGCGGGTGCTCAACTGGACGCACCGCAATCCGCTGGGCCGGGCCGTGGTCAAGGTGGAGACCGTGGCGTCGGCGGACGCCGAGGAGGTGATCGCGATCCTCCGGGACTGCGCGACGGGCCACCCCGACACGCTCAAGACGCAGGCTCCCGTGGTCACGTTCGACAGCTTCAGCAACCTCAAGCTGGAGTTCACGCTGCGTGCGGTGGTCGGTGACGTCTACGCCTCCGGGCGGGTCGCAACCGACCTCCGCGTGGCCATCCTGAAGCGGTTCCGCGAGAGGGGCATCCAGCTCAACGCCGGTAATCCCCAGTACGATGTACACCTGCGTGATCTCGACTGGATCAAGACGACCGCGGCCCAGGTCGCCGAGCAGAGGCGGAACGGCGCGGCGGATGGGCCGCCGCCAGGCTCCAACGACAACGGCTGAGGCGAGCCTCAGCCGGGCGAGAGTCCTGCCGAATGGTTGCGCGACGTGCCGCAACTCCGTGCGGGGGCGGTGCCCGGCAGCAACTGAACCTTAGGGGAAATCATGCTCTTGTCGCCCTGATGCGAAGTCTTCCCGCCGCACGGGAGCCTTTCGCGTTCGCTGCGACTCTGGAGCACTGTCCCATGCTGCGTAAATTGCTCGACGGCCTGTATCTCGGGGCCGGGTGGCTGGCAGGCGCCTTCCTGATCGCCATCTTCGTGATGATGATGGCCCTGTCGATCGGCCGCGAGATCGGCATCAACGTCAAATCCGGCGACGACATCACGGCGTGGTTCATGGCTGCGATGGCCTTCCTCGGCCTCGCACACACTTTCAAGTCCGGCGAGATGATCCGCGTCGGCCTGCTGACGGACCGGCTGAAAGGCCGGGCGAAATGGATCATGGAGCTCTTTGCGCTGACGATGGCGGCGATCCTCGTCGGCTACTTCGCCTGGCAGGTGGTCATGATGACCTATACCTCCTGGCTCATCGACGACACCTCGACGGGCGTGCTGGTCGTTCCCTTGTGGATCCCGCAGAGCGGCTTCACGACGGGCCTCGTCATCCTGTTCGTCGCGGTCATGGACGAGCTCGTCCACGTCCTTCTGGGCAATCTGCCGCGCTACGCGAAAAAGCCGCCCGAGACGGTGGAGGAGGTCATCATGCACGCCTCCTCGGCCAGCAACTGAGAGTGTGAGGGTGTCATGGAACTCGTCTCGATCTCTCTGCTGATCGTCGCCGTCCTTCTCGTCCACCTCGGCTCGGGGGTGTGGATCGCCATCGCGCTCCTCGCCTGTGGATGGGTGGGCATGCAGTTCGCGCCCGGCCACATTCCGGCCGGCTCCGTGCTCGCCACCAAGATCTGGGGCAACGCCGCATCGTGGGAGCTGGCTGCGTTGCCGCTTTTCATCTGGATGGGCGAGATCCTGTTCCGGACGAAGCTCTCCGAGGAGATGTTCCGGGGGCTCGCGCCCTGGCTCGGACGGCTGCCCGGCGGCCTGCTGCACGTCAACGTGCTCGGCTGCGGCATGTTCGGGGCCGTCTCCGGCTCGTCAGCTGCGACCTGCGCCACGATCGCCAAGATCTCGCTGCCGGAGCTGAAGCGCCGCGGCTATCCGGAGATGATGGCATTGGGCTCGCTGGCTGGCGCCGGCACCCTCGGCATCCTCATTCCGCCGTCGATCATGATGGTGGTCTATGCGGTCGCCGCCGAGGTCTCGATCCTGCAATTGTTTCTCGCCGGCTTCCTTCCCGGCATGCTCGTGATGGTGCTCTACTCGGGCTATATCGCCATCTGGGCGCTGGTCAATCCGGAGCAGATGCCCGCGGCCGAGCCTGCGATGACGTTCCGTCAGAAGCTGAAGGAGTCGGCGAACCTCATCCCCTGCTTGCTGTTGATCTCGCTGGTCTTCTCCGTGCTGATCACGGGCTGGGCGACGGCGACGGAGTGCGCCGCCTGGGGCGTGCTCGGCGCGCTGGTCATCGCCTGGTGGTCGGGCTGCCTAGACCGCACGGCGTTCTGGGAAAGCGTGATGGGCGCGACGCGGCTGACCGCCACCATCATGCTGATCCTGGCCGGTGCCTCGTTCATGTCGACCTCGATGGGCTACACGGGCATTCCCGTTGCGCTCGCCAACTGGGTGGATAGCCTGCACCTGTCGCCCTACATGCTGATCGCCGCGCTGACGGTGATGTACATCCTGCTCGGCACGTCGCTCGACGGCATCTCGATGATCGTGCTCACCACCGTTGTAGTGCTGCCGATGGTGCAGAAGGCCGGCTTCGACCTCGTCTGGTTCGGCATCTTCGTCGTCATCCTGGTCGAGATGGCGCAGGTCTCGCCACCCGTCGGCTTCAACCTGTTCGTCCTGCAGACCATGAGCGGCAAGGACAGCAATACGGTGGCATATGCCGCGCTGCCATTTTTTGCGCTGCTTGTTGCAGCGGTCGCCCTAATCACGGTATTCCCGGAAATAGTCATGATTCTACCTCGGCTGGTCTTCGCCGGCTGAGGAACAGGGGGAGAAGCATGAAAACGGGCTCGTGGCCGATTGCAGCACTCGCCCTGTTGTGGGCGATGGTGGCTGGTACGGCGCCGGTAGCGGCGCAGACGAAGTGGAATCTGCCGGGGGCCTACCCGCAGAACAACTACCACTCCGAGAACCTGCAATGGTTCGCGGACGAGGTGAAGAAGGCGACGGACGGCAAGCTCGAGATTACCGTTCATCCCGGCGCGTCGCTGTTCAAGGCGCCCGAGATCAAGCGTGCGGTGGCGACCGGGCAGGTGCAGATGGGCGAGGTGCTCATCTCGATCCACGAGAACGAGGACCCGGTGTTCGGCCTCGACACGATCCCCTTCCTCGCCACGAGCTACGCCGACTCCTACAAGCTGTGGCAGGCGCAGAAGCCGGCCATCGCCAAGAAGCTCGAATCACAGGGAATCCTGGTGCTCTACACGGCGCCCTGGGGCCCGCAGGGCATCTATGCCAGTAAGGAGATCAAGGCCGTCGACGACATGAAGGGCCTCAAGATGCGCGCCTACAACGTGGGCACCACGCGCATCGCGGAGCTGGTCGGCGCGCAAGCCGTCACCGTGCAGGCAGCCGAGCTGCCGCAGGCGCTGGCAACGGGCACCGTCAATGCCTTCATGACGTCGGGCTCCACCGGCTACGACAGCAAGGTGTGGGAGACCATGACCTACTGGTTCGACGTTCAGGCCTGGATCCCGAAGAACCTCGTGATGGTCAGCAAAGCCGCGTTCTCCTCCCTGCCGAAGGACCAGCAGGTGGCCATCATCGTCGCTGCCGAGGCGGCCGAGGCACGCGGCTGGAAGATCGGCGAGGAAAAGGCCCAGTGGTACGTCGAGCAGCTGACGGCCAAGGGCCTGAAGATCGTGCCGCCGAGCGACGAGCTGAAGTCGGGTCTGAAGAAAATCGGCGACCAGCTTATCGCCGATTGGCAGAAACGTGCGGGCAAAGCCGGCGAAGAGGTGCTGGCGACCTATCGCAAGTAAGACCGGCCGATGCCGGTCGGAACGCGGCATCGAACGAGGCAGAGGCCCTGCGGCAGCTTGTTGCAAGGCCTTGTTGATCGCGGTCAATTGTGGCAGATAGCCGCCATCGAGCGCAGGGGTTCAGACCTTTTCATTTGTCCCTTTCTCGATCCTGCCACGTTTTCGGCATGCGATGGCGCCAAGTGCCACGCAGCCTTTCGAACCTGACCCTGCGCTCCGCCCGACTGCCACGCTTCCGCCAGTGGAGCTGCGTGGCTCGACCAAAGTTACGGAGACGGATTTTTGCAACCTGCCACGTTCGCTGAGCTCGGTCTCAGCGCCAAGGTGATCGCTGCCGTCGAGGCGGCGGGATACTCTGCGCCGACCCCCATCCAGGCGCAGGCCATTCCCGTCGCCGTGACGGGACGGGACGTTCTCGGTATCGCGCAGACCGGCACCGGCAAGACGGCGTCGTTCGTGCTGCCGATGATCAACAGGCTCGAGACGGGGCGGGCCCGGGCCAGGATGCCCCGCTCGCTCATTCTGGCGCCGACCCGCGAGCTCGCCGCCCAGTGCGCGCAGAGCTTCGAGAAGTACGGCATCAACCACAAGCTCGACGTGGCGCTGCTGATCGGCGGCGTGTCGATGGACGACCAGGTGAGGAAGCTCGACCGCGGTGTCGACGTCCTCATCGCGACGCCGGGGCGGCTGCTCGACCACTTCGGGCGTGGCCGCATCATGCTGATGGGCGTCGAGATCCTCGTCATCGACGAGGCCGACCGGATGCTCGACATGGGCTTCATTCCGGATATCGAGAAAATCTGCAAGCTGCTGCCGCCGAAGCGGCAGACGCTGTTCTTCTCGGCCACCATGCCACCCGAGATCACGCGGCTGGTCGACCAGTTCCTGACCGATCCGGCGCGGATCGAGGTCGCGCGGCCTGCGACCACGGCCAAGACCATCACCCAGCGTTTCCGCTTCTGCGGCAGTGGCGAGGACTGGGCCAAGCGCGAGGCGCTGCGCGAGCTTTTGCGCAAGCTGGAGGTCAAGAACGCCATCATCTTCTGCAATCGCAAGAAGGATGTGGCCATTCTTCTCAAGTCGCTGACCAAGCACGGCTTCAATGCCGGCGCACTGCACGGCGACATGGACCAGATGAGCCGCACGGCGACGCTGGACAAGTTCCGCTCCGGCGAGATCTCGCTGCTCGCTGCCTCGGACGTGGCTGCGCGCGGGCTCGACATCCCCGACGTCAGCCATGTCATCAACTACGACGTGCCGTGGCAGCCGGACGACTATGTGCACCGCATCGGCAGGACCGGCCGCGCGGGCAAAGAGGGATTCTCGGCGACGATCGTGACGCCCGACGACATCAAGGCGATCGATGCCATCGCCAAGCTGATCGGCGAGGAGCCGCAGTGGCTGGGCAGCGGACCCGACGAGGAGGCGCTGGCCGAAGGACGCTCGCGCAAGCGCCGCCGCCGCGGGGCGGCGCCACCATCACGCAGCGAGGCCAGGCCGGGTCGTGGTGGCGACAGGCCCGATCGCGGTCCACGTCCGGAGCGGGGAGATCGCCCGGAGCGCGGGGCTCGGCCTGAGCGGCGTGAGGCATCGCGCCGCATGGCGCCGGTCGAGCGCTTCGAGACGGGCGATCAGCCGGACATTCCCGAGGATGCGCTGGTGCCGCAACGCCGTCCTGTCCGGCGCCGCGAGCGGCAACGCGATCCAGTGGAAGCGGCGGCTCCGGCTGCGGTTCCGGCAGCGGCGCCAGTTGCGCGCAACGCACCGCCCGTCGAGAGAGGCGGGCCGCCACGCGACCGCCGTGACGACAGCAGGCCGGTCCCCCGTCGTGGGCGGCCGCAGCAGAGGGGCGGCGAGGACGAGCCGACGCCGCTCGCCTTCGGTGATCATATGCCGGCGTTCCTCCGGCGGCCGGTGCGGGTGAGCGCCGACTGATCACCTGCAGCCCAACGACCGGGCGAGGCGGCGGAGCCACGCCGCCTGGGG
>JBFWQN010000020.1:0-22393 GCA_050249405.1 Hyphomicrobiaceae bacterium
GCTCTAAGCGAACAAGGATGCGGGCCTACCACTCGCCCTTGGTCTGTCGCAATTGAGCGGGCTTCGACAGGAAGAGCGAAACGGGCGCGATCCGGACGGCAGGCTCTCGGTCATACTCGAGCCCATTATGGCGCTCGGCGAGACAGCTGATGTGGTGTTCTCGGCGCTCGAGGTTGCGTGTTGTGGCGACCCATGCCCGACTTCGGTCACGGCCGCGTTGATCCGGCACCTCCTTACGCTCCAGAATCTGGCCGACGAGCGTTGGCACGCCTTTGCAGGACTGGTCAGAGCCGCTCCGGAAGCATTCTTGTTTGCCGCACGCCACATTGCACTCTCGGAGGATCACCAGCCGCATGCGCGGTGGCTTACGGCCGCTCTGCTGACGGCGCGGGCCAACCCAACGATTGCTGCCGCAATCCAGAAGGAAGTGGCGACATGGCTCGGCTACTATTCACTCGCGCCTGAAAGGCGCGTCATTTCGAGCCGGCGCCATGACGCCCAGGCCGAGATTGAGGCAGAGACGGCAAAGCGGAAGGCCGAGCTGGATGCGCGGATCGCCGGATTGTCAGGGCACGAGCGGGCCTTTGTCGAGACACGCCTTGCGCGCAAGGACGACGGAAACCTCTCGGGCCTTCAGCTTCTGGGCTTACAGCTTCTGTCCACGACGAAGCTGGCGGGTCTGGCCGATGCACTCGTCAATTGTGCGTTCTCGAACGCATTGAACTCCGGGTTTGATGCGCCGGACAAGCAATTAGCCAATCTCATCCGCCTCAATACCGTGGATTGGAATGAGGCGCGCGACGCCCTCTTGCAGTCTGCAGCGCCGCTCATGACGGCAGGCACATCGAGTACAGGGCAATGGGCCCTCGTCGAAGTATTGCGCGCGACCGGGCATCCGGATGACGCTGTTCGGGCCGCAGAACTGATTGCCAACCTCATCAAGGATCGGCCCAGTTTTTCCGGGTGGCGGAGGATCGAGGACTATTGCGCGACCGACCCTTGCGATCCCGGTTCAAGCAAGCCCTCGAACATTGGCGATACGGCAGCCAAGTATGCTGCGCTCGATGTGTCCCAGCTGCGCATTGGGATGGGACACACGATAGAGGATCATTTGTTTGACGAAGCGCGGCCCGGGCTGGCGCGGTTTGAGCCAGATACGGCGATAGATGTCACGAGGAAATTTGCGCGGAACGCGGTCGGCCGGGATGGCCTCGCAAGACGCCAGGCTGTTCTGGCGCTCGTGCAGCACAGCGCGCTGCTTACGGAGGAAATAGTCGCGGGACTTCTCGCTATCGCGGCAGGCGGAACAGGGGCTCCGGGCGGAACCAACGAAGACCAGGATACGTGGATCACCGCCCAGTACGCGTTGTTTGCCGCACTTCCGCATAAGTCCGGTACAGAGCAGCTTGCAATTATTGCAGGCCTTACAGGCCGCTCGCTGCTCTTGCGAATGGTGCAGCGATTCAAGCCTGCGGACGCGGCGAGCGTCGAAGCCCAGCTAGAGCGCGCCGTCCAGGGAGCGGACTTCGACGCGCAGGCGCGCGTCATGAGCTTCGTCCACTACAGCAATTCTGATCTCTCGGTGCGAGCCAGGAAGCTGATCGGGACACTGCTAGGATCGGCGGACAAGCTCGTGCGAAGTCTTGCCATGGCCGTAGCGGCCAGGACTCGTGATACGGATCTCCTCACAAGTATCGTCGCGAGCGGATGGGACGCCGCAAAGCTGGACCGCAAGGAGCACTATTTCGAGCTTTGGTACGGGTCGGCTGCGCTGATCGCCGCAGCAGAGATCGGGATCGCAGATCCGTCTGACGTCGTCGGTCGGATTGCTTCGGGCTTTTATGCTGACACCCTACGAATGCCCAAGCCAGCGGGTAGCCTGGCATTGTCGAGAATAGATGCCGCGTTCACCAAGGCAGTGGCACTCGACAAGTTGTCCGGCATTCCTTTGGTTGAACAACCGGTGCCTAGGTCGGGATTCCGGGAGCCACCGCTGCGTTCCATTGTTGAAGAGCCCCAGTCATCGGACATCCGCGACTTCTTTGATCGCTGGAACGAGACGCGGGAGGCGTTCGCGGCCCGGCAGAAGCGCGCCTGGGATGCAGTTGACCAGTTTGCCAAAGAGGTCACGAGGGCAGAAGCGGGAATCATTCTCGATGATTTCTCCTGGGAGGAATTCGAGGCGATCGTAGCGGCAGAGCCAACTCTAGCCAGCGGATGGCTGGCCCGACTGACCGGACTCCCAGAGGCGCAACTTCGATCGATGCATTACTTCGCGTTGGGTCTGGCGAGAGCGTCAGCCAAGTCCAATCCGGTAGGTGCGGCTGCCCTGTTGCGCCGCCTTGCGAAGGTCAAGCCGTTCATCAGGCGCGTCGATGGGACCGCACGCGTGCCGGCGGAGGCGGTCGCGGCATGGGCCAATGCGGATTTGGACGCGATCAAGATTATATGCTTTGAGAGGCTCGATCATGCTGCTGACGATGCGGAGCTTGCGATCGAGGTACAAGCAGCGTTCGCGTCTGGAAGACCGAGCCGGATCAAAGAGTACATCGATCTCGGGATTGCTTCCGGATTGCCGTCCAGGGTAGCGAGGGCGCTGATAGTTGCCGGGTTCTCGGACAGCAGTAGCCATGCATTCGAGATCTTGCAGCGATTTGCAAACGATAAGGGCTTTGTTGGAGCTGCGTGCAAAGCCGCTTGGTTCGCATACGAGAGGAACGTTTGGGCGCGCGACTGGTACGAGCGGATGCGCAAGGCCACGTCGAACGAGGAGTTCTGGTGTAGCTCGATCCTGCTGGAAAAGATCGTCGACGGCCGATACGAGCTTTGGGTGGGCGACGTCACGACGGCAGGCTCTGTATTCCAGCAGTTTTTTCCGACGGTCGAGGAACGCATCCAGTCGCGGATCAAGAGCTGGGAGAGCAAGCGCAAGAATAAGCTCTTCGGACAGGACGTACCCGACGCGGTGTATTTCGGCAGAATTTAGAAGCGTGAGTAAGTGCGCAGACGGGCCTCGCGTCGAGGTGACACGACGCCCCTGTTGAAGCAATCTGATGTCCGCTCACGGAGGCTTAGCGGCGCCGCGCCTCCGAGTTCTAATGCTCGGGTAAGCCGTGCCCTCCTATGTCTGCAAACTCTGCTTCGGGGCGAGCCCTTTTGTTCTGACTGCCATCTGCGTGTCCGCACACGTCGTCTTGCCTCACGAACTCGTGAGCGGGCCCACGCGATGAGGTCAGATCGCGTGTGTTACCGTTCCATGGTCCTTGGAACAAAAGGGAGTGGCCATGCCCAAGCTGAACGTCAACGGCAAGACCGTCGATATTGCGGCAGACGGCGCAACCCCGCTGCTATGGGCGCTTCGCGAGCAGGCCGGTCTCACCGGCACCAAGTACGGCTGTGGCATCGCCCAGTGCGGCGCGTGCACCGTGCATATCGACGGGGTCGCCACTCGCTCTTGCGCGGTGACTATCGACAGCATCAAGCCGGAGGAGAAGATCGTCACCATCGAGGGTTTGTCGCCCGACGCCTCACATCCCGTGCAGAAGGCCTGGCTCGCCCTCGACGTGCCGCAGTGCGGCTATTGCCAGAGCGGCATGATCATGACAGCGGTTGCTCTTTTGAAGGAGAAGCCGAAGCCGACTGATGCGGACATCGATGCGGCCATGACCAACATCTGTCGCTGCGGTACTTATCAGCGCGTCCGGGCAGCCATTCATGTGGCTGCCAACGGCGGGCAGAAGAGCCAGGGCTGAGGGAGCGCGACATGACCAAGTCTATCGACGTCTCACGCCGAACCTTCTTCGCCGGAGCCGCCGCCGCGGTAACCGGGCTGACGGTTGGCTTCCACGTGCCTCGAGCGGGCATGCAAGCCATCGCGCAGGGTGCCGCTGTTCCGGAAATAAATGCATGGGTCGTGGTGAAGCCCGACGACACGGTTGTCATCCGCATTGCTCGCTCTGAGATGGGCCAGGGCACGCTGACCGGCCTCGCGCAGCTCGTCGCCGAGGAGCTCGAGTGCGATTGGTCGAAGGTGACGACCGAATACCCGACGCCGGGGCAGAACCTCGCACGGAACCGTGTGTGGAAGGACTTCGGCACCGGCGGTTCGCGCGGCATCCGCACCTCGCACGATTATGTGCGCCAGGGTGGAGCCGCCGCACGCGAGATGCTTAAAGCGGCTGCAGCCTCTCAGTGGGGGGTGCCGGTCGCCGAAGTCGTGGCCGCAAATAGCACGCTCACGCACAAAGCGTCGGGCCGTTCGACGACCTACGGCAAGGTGGCCGAGGCTGCCGCCAAGATCGAGCCGCCGAAGGACGTCAAACTGAAGGACCCGAAGGACTGGAAGCTGATCGGCAAGCCCATGCCGCGCCTGGACACAGCGCCGAAAGTCGACGGCAGCCAAGTCTACGGCACCGACCTCAAGCTGCCCGGCATGCTAAATGCGACCATCAAGGCCTGCCCCGTGTTCGGCGGCAAGGTTGCCTCCATCGATGCGGGCAAGGCCAAGACAATGCCAGGCGTCAAGCACGTCCTCGCCGTTGGCGACAATGCGGTGGCGGTCGTCGCCGACACGTGGTGGCAGGCCAAAACGGCGCTCGACGCCGTCACGATCAACTGGGACGAGGGCCCGCACAAAGGCGCCTCGAGTGAAAGCTTCGCCGAGGTTCTCAAGGACGGGCTGACTTCCGCCAAGGACGTTTTCGTCGGCAACAGCAACGGCGATGCTCCAGCTGCCATCGCCAGTGCGGCGCGCAAAGTGGAGGCAGTCTACAGCCATCCGCACCAGAACCACGCCACGCTGGAGCCGATGAATGCGGCTGCGCTCTGGACGGCCGACAAATGCGAGGTGTGGTGCCCGACTCAGAACGGCGAGGCAGCGCTCGCAGCGGCAGCGAAGGCCGCCGGGCTTCCGCAGCATAAGTGTGATGTCTACAAGCTGCACCTCGGCGGCGGCTTCGGCCGTCGCGGCGCGTTCCAGGACTACGTCACGCAGGCGGTGCTGATTGCCAAGCAGGTGCCGGGCGTGCCGGTCAAGCTGATTTGGAGCCGCGAGGAGGACATGGCGCAGGGCTTCTATCACCCGGTGACCATGGCCAAGGCTTCGGGCGCGCTCGATGACAAGGGGAACCTCGTCGCCCTGCACATCAGAGTGTCGGGCCAGTCGATCCTCGCCTCGGTGCGGCCCGAGGGCATGCAGAACGGCAAGGACCCAGTGGTGTTCCAGGGGCTTGCGACGGACGACCCGTCGAAGCCTACGGCCAACGAGCACGCCATCTGCTATTCGGTTCCGAACCTGCTTGTCGACCATGCGATGCGCAATCCGCACGTGCCGCCGGGCTTCTGGCGCGGCGTCAATGTCAACCAGAATGCGGTCTATCTCGAATGCTTCATGGATGAGCTCGCAGCGGCGGCAAAAATTGATCCGCTCGAGTTCCGCTTGAAATTGCTTGGCAACCAGCCGAAGGCCGCAGCGGTGCTCAAGTCCGTCGCCGAGAAGGGCGGCTGGGGCAAGCCCCTCGCCGACGGTGTGCAGGGACGCGGCCTCGCCCTGTTGCGCTCCTTTGGCAGCTACACGGCGGCGATGGCCGAGGTCTCGGTAAGCCCGCGCGGCAAGCTGAAGATGCATCGCATCGTGGCCGCGACCGATCCGGGCTACGCCGTCAATCCGCGGCAGATCGAGATGCAGGTCGAGGGCTCGTTCGTGTATGGCCTCGGCGCGGCGCTGAAGCAGTCCTGCACGGTCAAGGATGGTCGCATCGTTGAGAAGAACTTCGATGCCTATCCACCGCTCACGCTCGAGGAGTTTCCCAAGGTCGAGACGATCGTGATGGGGTCGGGCGGCTGGTGGGGCGGTGTCGGTGAGCCGACGATCGCGGTCGCTGCGCCAGCTGTGCTCAATGCTATTGCTGCCGCGACCGGCACCCGAATCCGCAATCTGCCGTTGAAGGAGCAAAGGCTAAGGGCATGAGCGGAGTCCGCTGGCTGTTGACGGCGGTGACCCTGATTGCCGCCATGCCGCCGGCAGCACTGACCGAGACGGTGGTCGCGGAGTTCGCGATTGATGGCGATGCGATTGCCGCGCCGCTGGGAGATCGGGTCGGAGACGCGACGAGAGGAAGGGCCATTGTGCTCGATCGTCGCGTTGGAAACTGTCTTATCTGCCATCGCGTTCCGGTGCCCCAGGAGCCGTTCCAGGGCGAGATTGGCCCTGACCTCGGCGGCATCGGCAGCCACCTTTCAGTCGGGCAGTTGCGCCTTCGCCTGGTCGACCCGGCGCGGCTCAATGCAGCGACGGTAATGCCACCCTACCATCGCACCTTCGGAGTTCGGCGCGTCGCACCTGCCTTCGCCGGGGCACCGGTCCTGACGGCACAGGAGGTTGAGGATGTGGTCGCCTGGCTGGCGTCGTTGAAATAGTCCGTGCGGGATGAAAAGGAGGCATTGCATGATTGATGGCCGTTGGCCTCGGCCCCGGCGCCGCCACTTCCTGACGGCCGGTGGCGCCGCGCTCCTCGCTGCGAGCATAGTACCGCGTGCTACGAGCGCACAGACGGCGCCTGTGGAGGTCTCGTCGCACTACACCGCGGCGCGGGCCGCCTTGCTCGCTGGGCGCAAAGCTGGGGTTGGCCGAGTCTCGCTTGACGTCCCGCGACTGGCGGAGAGCGGCAACTCGGTGTCCCTCAAGGTCGCCGTCGTCAGTCCCATGTCGCCGGCTGACCATGTCACAGCCGTGCATATCCTATCCGAGCAGAACCCTGTCGCCGTCATCGGCAAGTTCCGCTTCGGTCCCAGGTCGGGCCGTGCCGAAATCTCAACCAACATCCGCCTCGCCACCACCCAGTACGTCCACGCCATCGCCGAGATGAGCGATGGGAGCGTCTGGGAGGCCTCGGGCGAGGTCGTCGTGCTGATCGCAGCCTGCCTCGACGGCGCCTGAAGGAGTGGTTTCATGCGACTGCGCCGCGTCATCATGCCGACCAGCGCCAAGGCCGGCGAAGTGATTGAGATCCGAACCGTGATCGCACACCCCATGATCACGGGGCACGCGGCAGGAGCCGCCAGCGTCACGCCGCGCCGCATCGTGCATACGTTCACGGCCGCCTACGACGGCGTCGAGATATTTCGCGCCGATATGGGTCCGGGCATCGCGGCAAATCCGCTGCTGGCCTTTACGGCGCTGGCCACGCGGACCGGCGAGATCGTCTTCACCTGGATCGAGGACACCGGCGAGACGGCGATCGAGAGGCGGCTGCTGACGGTGACGGAATGAAGGGCTGGCGAAGGTCTGGCCTGATGCGACTGCTCGCTGGACTCTCTGCATGCACGATCTCAGCTGACACCGTGGCTCAGCAGAGCAAGCTCCGTCCCGCGAGCGAGTTCCTCTCACCTGCCTTGCGTCTCGAGCAGTCCGATGTTGCTCTCAACCGCGGCATGCTATGGGTCGAGCAGGGGACAAAGCTTTGGGGCGAGACGGCCGGCGATGCAAACAAAGCCTGCTCCGGATGTCACGGCCCAGCAGAGCAAATGCGCGGCTCGGCGACCCGTTACCCTGCCGTCGATGCGGCCTCCGGTCAGCTCCTTAATCTCGAAGCGCGCATCAACGCGTGCCGTGAGCGACACCAGCGTGCGGCGCCGTTCGGATACGAATCCGAGCCGCTGCTCGCCCTCACCGCCCTCGTCGCCTACCAGTCCCGCGGCCTGCCGATGCGAGTTGATGTCGACGGCGACGCGAGACGGCACTTCGAGACCGGGGCTGCCCTCTACATGCAGCGTCAAGGGCAACTCGACCTCGCTTGCCGGCAGTGCCACGAGGATCTCGTCGGACGCAAGCTGCGCGGCGATACGATTTCGAGCGGCATCGGCACGGGATATCCAGCCTATCGGCTCGAGTGGCAGGGCCTCGGCAGCCTGCACCGACGGCTCCAAGCCTGCCAGGCGGGCGTCCGCGCCGTCGAGCTCGCTCCGGGATCGTCCGAGCATCTGGCGCTCGAGCTATATTTGGCATGGCGGGCTACCGGCATGGAGGTTGAAACTCCCGCCATTCGCCGTTGAGACTCGGCATGGATCCGATGGTCTAACTCGTAGTCCGCTGATCAAGGCATCGCGACGACGCTGGAGAGCCGATCTTTCGTCTGATCATCGCGCGAGACCGAGGTCGGCTTCCTCTGCGGAGCCACCGTCAAGTCTTTGATGAATAACGCGATTGACCCGGAGCGACATATTCGCCTGCTTCTGAGTAGTCCAAATCTCGTCCGGTGATTAGTCGGCAAGCGGACATTGGTGAGCGCTCGCAGCTCGGGCTTTCCTATTTTATCGCGAGCGCATTGCCGCGCTCACTTCGTCTGATTCACACACGGGCAGATTGCTCCGCCCGCATCTCCGAAAGCTCGGCAGTCAGCTTTCAGTCGATCACGTATCGCGCGTTCAGCGTGTGGCCGTGGTCGTCCTTCCCGGTAACGACTACAATGGCGCCCTTGCTGAGCGGAGCTGCGAGCTTGGCGACAAGCTTCTTGCCCTCCACCACCGCCATGCTGATTGTGGTGTTCTTGCCGCCTTGCTGGATGACGGCCCGGACGACCGCGCCCTTTGCGCTTTCGACCTTGCCCTTCTCGATGAGATAGAGCGTAAGCTCCGTCGGGCTCACCACCAGCTCGATCTCATGGCCGTCCTTGCCGACAAGAATCCCCCCGTTCGGCCCTTTGGACTGGGCGGAGGCTGGCTGGGCAACCAGCACGAAGGCGACGATAGCGAGGCTGGTCAGCAGGCACTTGATGGTCGGCATGCGAGTCTCCTTGGACTGATGGACGAGGCTTCAATATGCTTCAGCGGTTGAAGTTTCTCGCGTCCCCGCCGGTTGGACGCTGGCTGCCTGCAGCCGGGCGAGAGGTTTCTCGCCGAACCACAGGAACATCAGGGGCGTGAGAACGGCATCTATTAGCGTGGCGCTGATAAGACCACCGAAAATGGTTACGGCCACCGGGTGTAGGATCTCCCGGCCCGGCTCCCCAGCACCGAACAACAACGGGATCAGCGCGAGACCTGCGGCAAGCGCTGTCATAAGCACCGGAGACATACGCTCTAGGCTGCCTCGGATGACGAGATCACGACCGAACGTTTCGCCTTCCAGCAGTGCGAGGTTGAGGTAGTGGCTGACCTGTTGGATGCCATTCCGCGCGGTGATACCAGCCAGCGTGATGAAGCCAATCATTGACGCGACCGACAGCGTCTGTCCTGCGAGCCACAAGGCGACGACACTGCCGATCAAACCGAGCGGAATGTTGAGCAGGATGATCCCGGCGAGAGCAGCGGACTGGTAGCGCTGGTAGAGCACCATGAAGATGAGGCCGAACGACAGCAGCGACAGCGTGCCGATGACAAGTGTTGCCTCCTCCTGGGCGGTGAATGTCCCCTCGAGTTGCGTCACATAACCCCGAGGCAGGTCCATCTCGCCAATGACCCGGCGCACGTCGGTGACGATCGCGGCCATGTCGCGGCGGCCATCGCCGTTGGCCGATACGACGATGCGACGCTGGCCGTTCTCTCGAAGGATCTGATTGGGGCCGTCAGCTTCCTCGACCTTGGCCAACATGCGCAGCGGCACATACCCATGCGGCGTCGAAACCAGCAGACCTTCGAGCCCGTTCGTCGAGCGATCTTCGTCCGAGAGGCGCACGACCACGTCGAAGCGACGGTTACCCTCGACGATTTGCGATACCACGCGGCCGCCAGAGAGACCTTCCAGCGCTTCGGTGAGGGTCGCGGGCGTGACACCGTAAAGTGCGGCGCGCTCGAAGTCCGGCGTAACCTTGAGCTGAGGAATCAGCACCTGCTTCTCAACTTGCAGGTCTACGAGACCGGAGACCGACTGCAAACGGGTACGGATCTGTCCTGCGAGCGTGCGAAGCGTATCTAGATCGTCACCGAACAACTTGATGGCGACCTGCGCGCGAACGCCGGACAGCATATGATCGAGACGATGTGCGATGGGCTGGCCGATGGCGACGGCAACCGGAAGCGGCGACAGCCGAGAGCGGATCTCAGCGTACACATCCTCCTTGGAACGCGATGAGCGCACCAGATCGACATCGATCTCGGTATTGTGAATGCCCTCGGCGTGCTCATCCAATTCCGCCCGCCCAGTGCGGCGGCCCACGGTCTTGACCTCCGGAACCTGCATGATCAATCGCTCGGCGACTACGCCGAGCCGGTTGGACTCCGCGAGCGAGATGCCCGGATTGTACTGCAGGTTGACGAGAAGCGTTCCCTCGTTAAAGGGCGGCAAGAATGCGCGCGGCAGCAGGACAGCGCCAATGCCTGCAACAACCACGCCGAGGCCGATCGCCGCGACGATGGCGCGTCCATTCCCGAACGCCCAGTTCAACAGCGCGCGGTTGCCAGCCTTGAGCTTGGCAACGACGAAGGTGTCGCGTTCCTCGTGGCTCTTGCCCTTGGTCAGGAGGTAGTAGGCCAGCACAGGCGTCACCGTGATCGAAGTCACAAGCGAGGCAAGGATCGAGACGATGTAGGCGATGCCGAGCGGAGTGAAGAGCCGACCCTCGATACCGGACAACGCGAAAAGCGGCACGAACACGAGCACGATGATGAGGGTGGCGTAAAAGATGCCTGAACGAACCTCCTGGCTGGCTGCAGCGACCACTTCGAGTGCAGGCTTGGGCACCGCGTTGTGGTTGTTCTCCTTCAGGCGCCGCATGATGTTTTCGATTCCGACGACTGCGTCGTCCACGAGTTCACCGATGGCGATGGCGAATCCGCCGAGTGTCATCGTGTTGATCGACAGCCCGAAATACTTGAACACCAGGATCGTCATCAGCACCGAGATCGGGATCGCGGTCAGCGAGATGAGAGTCGCACGTACGTTCATCAGGAACAGCATCAGGATGATCGCGACGACGACACCAGCTTCCAGCAGCACGCTTTTGACGTTGCTGATCGACGTCTCGATGAACGTCGCTTGCCGGAACTGCACCTGATCGGCCTTCACGCCCGGAGGCATCGTGCGTTGAATTTCGCGCAGTTGCGCTTCGATCACCTTTGTCATTGAAACTGTGTCGGCTGCCGGTTGCTTCTGGACGGCCACGATGACAGCCGGATTGGCCATGAAGCCAGCATCGCCGCGCTTCATGCGCGGTGCGAATCCGACATCTGCAACTTGCCGCAACAGGATGTTCTGGCCCTGCCGCGTCGCAATCACGAGACTGCGCAGATCCTCGATCCTGTTGGTTAGACCGATATTACGGATCAGATACTCGCGTGAATGCTGGTCGACGAACCCGCCGCCGGTGTTGACGCCGAAGCGGCGCACAGCCACCTCGAGTTGCTCAGGGGTGATCTGCAGTGCGCTCATCATGGCAACGTTCGGGCTGACGCGATACTGGCGCACTTCACCACCGATCGGGATGATCTGCGCCACGCCGGGAATCGTCAGCAGTTGTGGCCGAATGACGGAGTCCGCGATCTCGCGCAGTTCCATCATCGTCTTGTCGGCAGGACCCGTGACCGCGATCAGCATGATCTCGCCCATGATCGACGAGACCGGCCCCATCTGTGGCTGGATGCCTGTAGGCAACCTGCTCTGCACAAGGGAGAGCCGCTCAGCGACCTGCTGGCGCGCTCTGTAAATCTCCACCTCCCAACTGAACTCGACGTAGACGATCGACAGCCCTACGCCCGATACCGAACGTACGCGCGCCGCACCCGGCATGCCGTTCATCACCGTCTCAATCGGGTAGGTTATGAGCTGTTCGACCTCTTGTGGTGCCAGGCCCTCGGCCTCAGTGATCAGAACCACTGTCGGTCGATTGAGGTCAGGGAACACATCGACAGGCAGTCTCGGCAGAACGAAGCTGCCGTAGGCAACCAGGATGAACGCCGCCGCAAGGACCATGATCCGGTTCTTGAGGCTGGCGGCGACGATGAGCTTGAACATGTGCGCGCCTCACCGAACCTGATTGATGAGGGGAGCGTTTTCGATGACGATCTGATCGCCGGCTTTAATTCCGCCGGACACCAGCACCGATTGCGCATCAAATACCTCGCTGCGTACCGCAGTCGGCGCGAACACTTCTGGCTCCTTGTGGACGAATACGACGGGTTGCCCGTTGGGCGCCTGCGCGATGGCAGCGCGCGGCACGAATAAGCCCGTCACCGGTTCACCTGTGCGGGCGATGATCGTAACGGGCATGCCAACATTAATTGCGCTCCCGCTACCCGTGACCTTGAACTGGATCAGTGTGTACTGCTGCTGCAGCGTCCGACTGCGTCCCACATAGGAGAGATTGAGCGTCAGACCGCTGGACGTGACCGCTTGAGCCTCGACAATGGCATCGGGGTCGATCTGATCGAAAATGAGGCCTTCGATGAATACTTCGGATGGGTTGACGATCTGGAACACCTGATCGGTTTGGCTTATGACTTGCCCCGATATCACACGCACGGCGGCAATGACGCCGTCGACTGGCGCCCGCAGGTCTTCCGCCCGGACGCGGGAGGCCAGCAGTTCCTCACGCCGACGTACGAGTCCGTCGAGCTGTATCTGAGTTTCTTCAACTGTTCCGCGCGAGACGGCGTTTGACTTCATCAGTGGCTCGATGCGCGCGAGTTTGGCGCGGGTGACTGCGATCTGCTGATCGATTTCGCCAAGCTTCTGAGACATGTCCGAGGCGTCAATCGAAGCGAACGATGGGGCGACGCGCCCCAAGAGCTCACCGGCTGCCACTCGTTGGCCGAGCAACGGAACGCCACCTGGTGGGGACTGATAGCGACCCTGTATGGTGCTTTGAACGACGCCGCTGAAGTTCGGATTGGCGACGATCCGACCGGTCAGGCGAGCGGAGCGAAGCTGGGTGGTCGGCTGCAACCTTTGCGTTCGTACTTCCAGCAGGCGTTGTGAAGGTTTCGGTAGGAAGATCGTTCCATCAGGACGACGGGCTGGCGCGTTGCCCGACGTTCCACTGGCATCAGGCCCGTGATCGTGGCCCTCGTGCGCGTAGGCCGAGGCAGCCATCAGTAACGCTGAGAGGCCGACGACCAACGCCACGATCAGACGCCGCCTCGGCAGCAATAGGCCGAGCAAGAGACCTACGGCGAGAAGCGCGGCTGCGGGAATTGTTGTCGTGCGCCATGCCGAGACTTGCCCGCGCGGCTCGTTCGGAGCTGCGACGGAAGGGCCTGTCAGTTGAGGAACCGTGCTCAGCAGCCTTGCCAGGAGACTGGTCTGGTCAGTCTGAGCTTGAGCAGCAGCAGGAATAACAACGGCGCCGATCAGCAGGTCGTTGAGTTCGCCGTCGGCAAGCGTAACGAGCACCTCATGGCTTCCCGGCGTCTTCAGCCGCGGCGACGAGATCTCGTAGGTGCCATCCTTTTGCAGCTCGGCCTTGCTGGAAGTGCCATCTATGGACACCTCCATGGTCGCTGTCGTCACCGGCACATTGTCAGCCGACCGATCGAGGTAGATGACAAGCACCTCACCCTCAACGATGCCGACGAATTGATATCGTTCTGAAGTGGCCAACACGCGCGGAGATGGTGGCGAAGCCCCGCCTGCCGCCGGTGGCCCATGGTCGTGACCCTCGTGCGCCACTGTGGTCGGTGGCGCAACGAACAGAATCAGCAACGCCATCACTATTGATCGAAACCACGCCGTCCCTTCACGGGGGCGCGCACTAAATAAGAATGCCATTCAAAGCGTATCCGTTCAGGCGGAGCACAAGGAGACCATCGGTCTCCGGCGATCACACGAGAATGGACAGCCTTGGAGGGCGATCGAGCGAAGATTGGCGAGAACCAGAACTCGTCTCGTTGCGAGGGACCAGCGCGATAGATCGCCTTTCTAGATATTGGCGATCGGCCTGCCCGGATAGAATTGCAAATCCCCCATGGCAGAGTAGATCTGCACATGAAGTGTGCTTTGCACCCGGATTGGGGTTATCTTTGGCTTCGTCATCGGCGGCACTGACGGAGGGCTCGGGCACGCCGTCGACCAACAGATGCACGCCGTGCTCGTGGTGGTGAGCATCGTGCATTGCATGTGCATGCGCGCCGATCATCGATGACAGGACCAGGACAAGCGACAGCGTTGCGGCTAGAAGCCGCCGCGCAACGCTATATCGTCCATTCCCTTGCATCGGTGCCAGCCCCCAGGAGCACGTTAAGGGTATGCTTTGCTCGGCGGCGAAGGTCAAGCGGAGAGCGCTATGTGTGACTTCTGGAGTTGAAGTTCCATGGCGCTTTAATCAGGAGGCAACGTGAAAACTGCCGCGATATTCATTTGTGCTGCAGTCGCCGAGATCGTGGGCTGCTTCACGTTCTGGGCCTGGTTGCGGATGGACAGGTCTGCCTTCTGGCTCGCCCCCGGCCTCCTAGCCCTTGCCTTGTTCGCCTATCTCTTGACGCTGGTAGAAAGTTCATTCGCGGGCCGCGCATATGCTGCCTACGGCGGTATCTACATCGCGGCATCATTGGTTTGGCTATGGGCAGCCGAAGGGCAAAGGCCGGATCGCTGGGATCTCGCCGGCGCGGCCGTCTGTCTTTTAGGGGCGGGCATTATCCTCCTGACGCCCCGTCACATTTCTCACTGAGGTACGACGAGGCCCAGCATGCGATACCGTGCACGGAATACACTGACAAAGTGGCTAACCGCGTAAGGCGTGGCGGAGGAGATCCACCTCGATTCGCTCGACTCTACCGCAATGGCACGAGAGTGCGGAATCCGTGCTCGTTGGCCTCAAAGGCTAAATGTCCGCACCTGGAAGAAGCAGAAATCGTCGCGCGCCCACCGATCTCTGGCAGCTCATGGCCCTCAACGTCGGAGCAAGGACGGTCGGTCTCGGGTCACTGCGACGATAGATGGGAGCACGTTCGATTCCGGGTGTCCAGACGAGCCTGCACAGGGGTGTCCGCTGTCGGAGGTGGACCGGCCGCGTCGATGGGATGATCACGGGGCGGATGACGGCCGTGCCTCGATGACGGCTTTCTCTGCTCATCGTCCTCCTGTGCGCAACGCTCATAAATTAGTTCTTTATTTGTTCGTGGCTCGAGATATGCGATGTCGCCATGGTCTCGACTTTGGGCGAAGCGTGGAGCGCTGGCCGGCGCATTCGGGTCCGTTGGGCTGGCAGCAAGCGTGACGGCCGAGAGCCGTCTGCGGGTGCGTTCACGGTGGCGAACTCAACCACGCTGTTGTGGCCCCGGGGCCGCAACATGCCCCTCACCGCCCTCGCCGAGCGGCTCAAATGCCCGCGATGCAGCTCACGCACGCTGTGGATGGTCTTCGAGCCGCCGGGCAACACAAGCCGCGCCGGCCAATGAACATCCAGCACCTTGCGACAATTCCGCCCTCGCCCCACCGCAGATCTACCCCGACTCCCCGCAACAGCCACCAGGAATACGAAGGCTTCTGGTCGCTAATTGGTCGCTAAGTTGGGTCGCTAGATTGCGGCGAAAGTTGCTAAGTGATTGATTTTGTGGAGCGGGCGATCGGGATTGAACCGACGACATTCAGCTTGGGAAGCTGACGTTCTACCACTGAACTACGCCCGCGTTTCGCGGACAATACAGCGGGGCGCGGCCGAATCAAGGGGGTGCCGAGCCATCGTGGCGAGCTGGCGTGAGCTGTTCCGGCATCCGGCGAGAGGCCGGGATGGGGCGCGCAGCATCGGCATGCTAGCCTCGGGCGAAACGGAGCAGCTCGAATCGGGCACAAGCGGAGGGCAGGCATGAGCGAGGACGCAAGGATCGCCGAGGACATCTGCCGGGTCGGCGCGTCGCTGTTCGAGCGCGGGCTGACTCATGGCTCGACGGGCAACATCTCGGCATCGCTCCCAGATGGCGGCTGGCTGATGACGCCCACCGGCTCGTCGCTCGGCACGCTCGACCCGGCGCGCCTGTCACGGCTCGATGCGAGCGGCCGGCACATCGGCGGCGACAAGCCGACCAAGGAGGCGTTCCTCCACACGTGCATGTACCGCGAGCGGCC
The DNA here is from genome assembly GCA_050249405.1 of Hyphomicrobiaceae bacterium. Classification (GTDB taxonomy): domain Bacteria; phylum Pseudomonadota; class Alphaproteobacteria; order Rhizobiales; family Hyphomicrobiaceae. The sequence goes on from JBFWQN010000020.1 coordinate 15,995, forward strand.
GAAATCCGGCGCCGTGGTGCATCTCCACTCGACGCACTCGGTGGCGGTGAGCTGCCTCGACGGCATCGATCATGCCAACTGCCTGCCGCCGATCACCGCCTACTACGTGATGCGCATAGGCGCATTGCCGCTGGTGCCCTACTTTCCGCCGGGCGACGAGGCGCTGGCCGAGGCCGTGGCAAAGCTCGCCGGGCGTCATCACGCTGTGCTGCTCGCCAACCACGGGCCCGTGGTGGCCGGCACCTCGCTTTCGGCCGCGCAGGACGCCATCGAGGAGCTGGAGGAGACGGCCAAGCTGTACCTGATGCTGCGCCACGAGAAGGTGCGCATGCTCGACGACGCGCAGGTGGCAGAGCTGAGGCGCCGGTTCGGTTAGCCTTCCGACGGGCGCGCTACCCATTGCACAGAGCCCGAACTTGAGGCATCCCTCGGCGGCACCATTGCTGCGCCCGCCACGAAGGAGCCCCGCATGCGAGCCCTGCGCTGTCACACCCTCGGCGATCTGGGGTCGCTCCGCGTCGACGACATCGAGCGGCCGGCGATGGGCGCGGGGCAGGTGCGCATCGGCGTGAAGGCAGCGGGCGTCAATTTCCCCGACATCCTGATGTGCGAGGGCAAGTACCAGGTGAAGCCGCCTATGCCCTTCATCCCGGGACTCGAGGTGTCGGGCGTGGTGTTGGAGACCGGCACCGGGGTCGGCCACGTGAAGCCCGGCGACCGGGTTATGGCCTTCGCCCGTCTGGCGGGCGGCTTCGCCGAGGAGATCGTGCTGCCGGGCGGCATTGTCACGCCCATTCCCGACAGGATGGATTTCGAGACGGCAGCCGCCTTCCCCATCGCCTACGGCACGGCGATGTTCGCGCTCGAGTATCGCGGCCACCTGAAGGCCGGCGAGACGCTGGCCGTGCTGGGCGCGACGGGCGGCGTGGGCCTCGCGGCCATCGAGTGCGGCAAGCTCATCGGCGCGCGCGTGATCGCGGCGGCGGGCGGGGCCGAGAAGCTGGCGCTCGCCAAGGAGTATGGCGCCGACGAGGTGGTCGACTATCGAGCGGAGAACCTGCGCGACCGGCTGCGCGACCTGACGAGCAACAACGGCGTCGACGTGGTGTTCGATCCCGTCGGCGGCCCCGCCTTCGACGCCTGCGTCCGCGCCATCGGCTGGGAGGGCCGCATCCTGGTCGTCGGCTTCGCCTCGGGCGAGGTGCCGAAGCCGGCCGCCAACCTCATCCTGGTCAAGAACTTCTCGGTGATCGGCGTCGTGTTCGGCGAGCACAGCCACCGCTACCCCGACCAGTCGCGCGAGATGCTGACCCGGCTTCTCGGCGCCTGGGAGCAGGGCAAGCTGCGGCCGCGCCTGCACAAGGTCTTTCCTCTGGAGAAGGCCGCCGACGCCTTCGCCGAGATCACGGCGCGGCGCGTCCAGGGCAAGATGGTGCTTACGATGTGACGGTCGCCCCGTCGTTTGCGCGAGCGGCGCTCGGGGCACGAAAAAGCCCGCGGCCGGGGGACAGGCCGCGGGCTAAAAGCGTGACGCCACTATGGGGGGATAGGTGGGACGGCGCCACGTTTCGGACGCCCCCATAGAACCAAATCTGTGGCCCAAATGCAAGAGGGGTCGAGAAAAATACTTGATGACCCGTTAAGGAATCATTTCCAACTTGACGAATCGCATTCGTCACAAAGTTGCAGGAGCTATCGAGCCTCGTCGAGCTACCTATCAAGTATCTGATTATGCATAGTTTTATTCCAAATGCCAGCCGGCGGCCTTCATGCCGCGTCGGCGGCCCGACCGAGCGTTGATCGGCAGGACTACCCAGGGGCTGCGATGCGTACCACTCTCGAAGCTCCGTAGTGAGGCGACGAGGGAGGCAATGCGATGAAGCTCTGGTACCAAAGCATGACGCGCGAGGGCGACGCCTGGGGCAGCTACCCGAAGGCGCTGCGACGCGTGCTCGACAAGGTGAAAGCCCCAGACACCGAGATCGAGGTGCACGGCATCACGAAGGTTGGCGGCGCGGGCGACCAGTTCCGCTACCTGGAGTTCCTCGAGACGGCAGAGGTGCTCGAGAACGTGCATATCGCCGTGGAGCGCGGCTTCGACGCCTTCCTGATCGGCAACATTTGCGATCCTGGTCTGCGAGAGGCACGCGAGTTTGCGTCCATCCCGGTGCTGGGGCTCTGCGAGAGCTCGCTGCACATCGCCTGCATGATGGGCGTCAAGGTCTCGCTGGTCACCATCAACGCCAAGTTCACGCCACGCATCGTCGAGAACGTTGAGCGCTACGGCCTCATGGGCCGCCTCGCCGCCGTCAACCGCATGCAGGTGGAGCGTCTCCTCGACCTCACGGCGGCATTCGATGACCCCGAGGCTCTGGCCCGCATCCGCGCCGGCTTCGACAAGGCGGCAACCGCCAACATGGAGGCGGGTGCCGAGGTGGTGATCGCGGCCGGCGGCGTGGTGATGGCGCTGCTCGCCGAGGCCGACATCCACGAGGCTGGCCCGGGGCTGCCGATCCTCAACGGCATCACGGCACTGGTGAAGGCGGGTGAGATGGCCGTCGCGCTGTCGCGCGTGATGGGTGGCCGGTTCGCGAGCCGCGTCGGCACCTACGCGCCGCCTCCGCCGAGCCAGATCGAGGAGCTGCGCAAGTTCTACGGCCCCGGCATCTATCCGGGCGTGAAGGGCGGGTGAGGCGTGATCGCTCCCCCGGCGGCAAGCCGTGCATCGCGCGCGGAGGGCGGGGATTAGCCTGCAGCCCAAGGGGAGAGGGAGGCCGGCAAAGTCAGTACTGCAGCCGCAAGCCCGTGCCGACGTGGACGCGCGTGTCGATCGCGCCACGCGAGGAGACGCCGTTGGCGTAGGCGTCGATCGTCATCCCCTCGGTCAGCTGGAAGCCGAGGCGAGCACCGTACTCGCCCCATGACTTGTCCTCGAGATCGCCCGGCTTGACTGTGCCGAAGCTGGGCACGACGGCCGCGAGGTCGCTCGTGCGGTCGAAGCCGTGGGCACCGGCGGCCCACAGCGTGCTGTCGAGGCGCGGCGAGAAACGGTGCGACCACTGCAGGCGGACCTTGGCGAGGTCGGTGCGATCGGTGCCCTGGCCGACGTGTGCCTCGAACGGATTGGCGGCGCTCATTGCCTCGGCGTAGGCGTCGACTCGCATGCTCTCGCGGCCGATCTCGGCCGACACGGCAAGCTGGTCCGAGGCGTCGCGGCTGACGAGGACGCCGGCCCGCGCGAAGACATAGCCCAGATCGCCGTGCGTGGCGCCCGTGCCGACCGCGGTGCCGGCACCGTTCATGTAAGCCCGGTCGAATGTCAGGGCGGCATTCGGCGCCCACCAGCCACCTGCTTCGGCGAAGGGATGCAGCCAGCCGCTGCCGTTGTGCACATATTGCGCCGCGAGCGCGCCCATGCCGACGTGCCTGAGCTCGACATCCTGGTAGCTTTCCTCCGCATAGGCGAGGCCGCCCTGGATCGCAAAACCGCTGCCGAAGGCGAAGCGCGCGAAGCCGCCGCCGGTGACCGAGCCGCCCGTGGCGAACACGCCGACCTCGTTGCCGAGTTGCATGGGCTTGTCGCTGCCAAGCAGCGGCGCGACGAGGCCGTGCTGCTGAGCCATCACCCCAAGGCGGCTGTCCGAGAGCCGGTCGACGGAAACTTGCACAGCCGCGCGCGTGGTGACGCCGGCAATCGGGCCGGTCGTCTCGTTGTCGAAATAGCGCACGAGATAGGCGCGCCCCGGTTCCGACAAAAAGCCGGTCCCGACGATGAATTGACCGTTAGCGGATATGCCAGTGGCCGACCAGAGCACGATGCCGGCCATGTTGACGCCGGCGCTGGCGAGCAGCGTGTTCAGGTCGCGCATGCCCGTCGCCGCCGTCCAGCGGAAGGCATGGGTATTATTGAACGTCGAAGGGTTCGCAATGGAGCTGATACCCACGACCACGGATCCGTCGCCGCTGACGGCCGAGGCGCTGGATCGAGTGCCTCCGAGGATACCGAGGTCGGTCATCACGCCACCAGTCCAGCGAAAGGCATGGATCTCACTGCTGCCGCTGATGATCTCGCTATCACCCACGATGACCGCGCCGCTGGCGTTGACGGCGTTGGCTTGCGACGTGCGTCCCCCCAAAGTGCCGAGATCGGTTAAAGCGCCGCCGGCCCAGCGAGTGGCATGCTCGGCAACATTGCCGCTGATGCTGCTGTATCCCACCACCACGGAGCCGTCCGCATTCACGGCGGCTGCGGAAGACCTGCTCCCGCCCAGCGTGCCGAGGTCGGTCATTACCCCACCCGACCAGCGAAAGGCGTGGGGCGTGTTGCTGTTGTTCTCGAACTCACTCGCACCCACCACAACCGAGCCCGAGGCATTCACCCCATTGGCAAAGGAATTGCGACCACCGAGCGTGCCGAGGTCGGCCATCACACCGCCGGACCAGCGGAAAGCGTGCCAGAACCCGGCGCCGGCAGGAGTGCTGTAGCCCACCACCACCGAGCCGTCCGCATTGGCACCGGTGGCGACGGCCAATGCCCCGCCCAGAGTACCAAGGTCGGTCATCACGCCGCCGGACCATCGAAAGGCGTGAGGAAAGACACCGCTGGCGGTCACAATATTACCCACCACCACGGAGCCGTCCGCACTAATACCGGTGGATTCAGAGCTGCTGCCGCCCAGGGTGCCGAGATCGAGTGGCGTCGTCACGCACGGGTTGTCGGTCGTGCAGAGGGCGCGCGCCGGTTGCGGAAGGATGAACGCCACCGCGGCGACCGGCACTGCGATCAACCGCGAGAAGCCCCGCTGCAACGTCCGCAAATCTCCCCGTTCCATACGTCCATCTCCCCCGAGATCAGCAATCGTGCGAATCAATGTACGCCGGCCGGGAGCTGTCCGATCTCTCCAATGGCGTGGGCCGAGTGTAACGAGGCGTAGCACCGCCACAAGCGCCGACGCTGCCCCTTGCGACCACTGAGCAGCACTGGCAGGCGGCAGCGTGGCTTCTTTGTCACCTCGGCGGTGCGAGGCCGGGCTCGTCGGCGGCGGGGTAGGGCACCAGCAGCATGTCGAGCATCGAGGGCGTGACGTCCTCGAGCCGGGGCGGGCGCCACTTGGGGGCCTTGTCCTTGTCGACCAGCAGCGCGCGCACACCTTCCGGAAACTCGCCAGCCTCGAAGAGGTGCGTGCACAGCCTGAACTCGACATCGAGCGCCGCCTCGAGCGAGCCGAGCGACGGCGCACGGCGCAACGCGGCAAGGGTCGCCTTCAGCGCCAGCGGCGACTTCTGCAGGAGGTCGGCCCGCGCCTTCATGGCCCACTCGGCGGTCGTCGTCTGCAGCTCGGCGAGGATCGCCTCCACCGTTGGCTTGCCGAAGCATCGGTCGATCTCGTTTTTCAGCGCCATCAGCGGCGAGGGCGGCACCGGCTCGGCCTCGCCGGCCTCGTCGATGATATCCGCGACCGGCGGCGCTTTCGGGTCGGCGAGCGCTGCGATGAGGTCCGCACGGCGGCCATGGGAGATGTGGACGTCGGCAAAGCCCGTCTGGATGGCGTCCGATCCGTTCATGCGCGCGCCGGTGAGGCCGAGATAGGTGCCGAGCTCGCCGATGGCCCGGCCGAGCAGCCACGTGCCGCCGACATCGGGAATGAGTCCGATGCCCGTCTCGGGCATGGCCAGCATGGAGCGATCGGTGACGATGCGTCCGCCACCTTGCGCGTGCGCCGAGAGGCCGATGCCGCCGCCCATGACGATGCCGTCCATCATGGCGACGAACGGCTTCGGATAGCGGTGGATCAGGGCGTTGAGCCGGTACTCCTCGCGCCAGAACGTGCGCGCGAGCCCTGAGCCGTCACTCCGGCTGTTGTAGAGCGAAAGCACGTCGCCGCCCGCGCAGAGCGCCCGCTCGCCGGTGCCGTCGAGGATGACGAGTTGAACCGCGGCATCATTCTTCCAGGCAAGCAACGTCGCCCAGATGTCGCGCACCATGCCGAGCGTCAGCGCGTTGAGTGCCCTCGGCCGGTTGAGCGTGATGCGGCCCGCGCGCCCCTCGACGCGGATCAGCACCTCGGGCTCGGGGGATGGGGTCGACATCGGCAGCTCCACTCGCTCGCAACTCGGCACGGGCCATCAGTTAGCGGGACACATGAGCCGCGCCAAGACGCATCATCCCCGAGGCGCCAGGTGCGATCAGAGCGCACGCGGGCCGCTGCCCGAAATCCGCCCGATGCCGAAGCCGCTGCTCGTCATGCGGACGGCGAGTCTTTAAACTCGACGGCGCTGGCACATCGATCGGGAGGCCACCATGATCGGAGTCGACTACGTGCGCACGATGGCCCGTTACAACGAGTGGCAGAACCGCTCGCTTTATGGCGCCGCCGACGGTCTTTCGGACGAGGAGCG
>JBFWQN010000021.1:0-22288 GCA_050249405.1 Hyphomicrobiaceae bacterium
CTCGGCAGCGGTGCCGCGGGCTGGCGCATGTTCGGCTGTCGGACGTGCACCTCGACCTGCCGAACACCCGGGAAGTCCGTCGCGGCGCAGGCGACCAGCGCCTCGGCGTAATGCGACTGGATCCAGGTGCGCAAGAACTTGACCGGAACCGTGACCTTCAGCAGCTCGCCGTCGAAGCTCAGGAACTCCAGCGACTTGAACCAGCTCGAGTAGACATCCTCGCCGAGACGGGCGCGCAGCGCCGCCTTCGTCTTGGCACCGGCGAGCGGCACGTCGGATTCGGCGCTTCCTCCAGGACGACCGCCTTTTCGATCCTGGTCACCACCGCCCGGTGGCGTTGCGGCAGCCGCAGGTGCCGGCACGAAGCCGACCGGCTCGTCGATGAAACCGGAACCATTTTGCCCGGATTCGGAGTACAAAGCCCCCTCGTCCGCCCCCCGCTCCTCAGAGCGCGGCGCGAAATCCCTGTCGTGCGTCATTGTTGTATTCCCCGCATTACTTGCGTGAAGCTGCCCTTCGCCCTCGCTGGGACGGCTTCACTCCGCCGGCTCCGCCGGCGCATGTTGGATTCGGCCTACGCACACCTCCTTCTAGTGCCGATGTCAGGTCTGGACCCAGGGAAGCCCCTGCGCCTTCCATCCCGCGCAGCCTCCGCGATGCCTCGCACCGTCGAGGGGGCCCTCGAACCCCTCGGCGACGTTGAAGCAGCGCGCATAGCCCGCAGCCTGCATGGCCTCGGCGGCCAATCGGCTCCGTGCACCGGACCGGCAGATGAAATAAAGCTCGCTGTCCCGGCCGACGCCGAGCGCGTCCAGGCGCTGGCCGAGCTCAGCGACGAACGCCGGATTGCGGCGATTGTCCGGAAAGCCCTGCCACTCCACGAGGACGAGCTCCTTGCCGATCGAGGCGAGGTCGGCAATGCCGACGTAGGCCCATTCTGCTCGAGTCCGCACATCGATCAGAACGGCCGCCGGTTGCTCCACCAACCGCTGCCATGCAGCCGAGACCGGAACATCCTTGACAACTTGTAACGCCTCGGAAGTCACGCCGACATCCTCCATACTAAAACGACAGCCTTGCACCCTTCACTGCCGTTGGCGGCAGCGTCGATAGATGCATTCGGCCAGCCCAACGACTAAGGGGCTACGCGGCCAACACTCGACACGGGGTACACGGCGGGAGGAATTGTCCCGCTGACGAATACGAAACACCAGGTCGAATTGAAACGCCCCGGCGCCGCACGCGCCGTCGACCATGGGCCAGACCTTAACCAAAACTTAAGGGGATGCAAGCTCGACAAATCGCTCGAGGCTGTCGCGAGATCCGCCATGCGACCGGGCGTCACTCCTTTGAAAACTTCGATTCGCGATCACGTCCTGTGGAGAAAGGCTTGCGGGAGCACGCTTTCTTCAGGCTGTGCCAAAAGAAAAAGGGCGTCCAGTGAGGACGCCCTTTTGAATGACGTTTTGATTTGCCTCGCCTTCGTTTACCGCTTGTCCGGGTGCAGGTCCGGAGCACCACATTCGAAAGAATTTGTTTCTCTCTCAATGGTTTTTGCGGCTGGCGCGGAATCTTGGAAGAGCAGCCGTCGTGGAGTCCAGATCACGAACACGCTCGGCCAGCGAATCCGCTCAGGCCGAAGGCGATCCCGGCGACGACAGCGACTTCAGCCGCTTCGCGAGGCGCGAGACTTTCCGAGCGGCAGCACGCTTGTGGACGATACCCTTCTGCGCGGTGCGCATGAGAACGGGCTCGGCCTGCTTCAGGGCTTCTGCCGCCGCTGCCTGGTTGCCATCGGCCAACGCCAGCTCGACATTGCGCACCATCGTCTTCATCCGCGACCGACGCGCCTTGTTGACCTCGGTCCGCCGAAGCGTGACGCGCTCTGCGCGCTTCGCCGATTTGGTATTGGGCATTCGTGGCTCCGTTGGTGGTACGAACCTTGCGTGGCTGGTTTGCGAAGGCGGCCCGCGGAGCAACGTCCGTGTTCTAGGTCGCTCACCGCTCAAACGCGCGCACCGCCCGTGGGTGCATGCCCAGGGCGGCGTCGAAAGAACCTATAGCCCGGGCCATGTCAACCGGTCAACCGGCGGTCCATGAACGGAGTGAGCAAGCGCCATGCAAGCCAATTTCCACGAGACCCTCGAGGGCGCCGAGAGCCAGTTGCCGTCCGATCGCTCGACGGGGCTGGTGCTCGCCGCGGCCGCAACGGTCGCTGCCTACGCCGGCCGGAGCGAGATGCTGGTCGTCGCCGCGTGCCTGTCGGTCGCCTTGACCCTCGCCGGAGCCAGCCTGGCCAACCCGGCTGCACTGCGTCCGCTCAACCGCGCCTGGATGGGACTGGCTCACCTGCTCAATCGAATCGTGAGCCCGGTCGTCATGCTCGTCCTGTACTGCATCGCGATCGTGCCGTTCGGGATCGTCATGCAACTCACGCGCGACCCGCTCCGGCGCCGCGTCACGGACGCCGACGAGACGTTCTGGATCGTGCCCGAGGTCCAGTTCGGCCCCAAAGACATGACGCGCCAGTTCTGAGCGCGTTGGCACCGGCTTTGCTTCGCCCCCCTCGCCCCCCTCGTCCCACCCGTCGCTCCCCGGAGTCGTCCCGATGCTGTCCCTTCTGAAAGAGCTTGGTCACTACATGTCGGCCCGCCGCAAATGGTGGCTCGCGCCCGTGATCGTCACGCTGGTCATGGTCGGCGGCCTGCTGCTGCTCGCGCAGGGATCGGCCATCGCGCCCTTCATCTACACGGTCTTCTAGCCGCCTGATCCGGCGATGCGCTCCACTCCCGGTGCGCTCGCCGGTCCTCATGGACCCCCCTCGTCCCCGGAGTGAGCCCATGCGCATCCTCGGAATCTCTGCCTTCTACCACGACAGCGCCGCTGCCCTCGTCGTCGACGGCCGTCCGGTGGCGGCAGCTCAGGAGGAGCGCTTCACGCGCCGCAAGCACGACCAGCGTTTCCCCGAGCACGCCATCCGCTATTGCCTCGAGGAGGCCGGCATCGGCCTCGATCAGGTCGACCATGTGGTCTTTTTCGAGAAGCCGCTGCTCAAGTTCGAGCGCCTGCTCGAGACCTATCTCGCGAGCGCGCCGGCCGGCTTTCGGCAGTTCCGCACCGCGATGCCGGTTTGGCTGAAGGACAAGCTGTTCCAGAAGGGAGCGATCGCCAAGGCGCTGGCGCCGTTCTCGGCCTCGGGAGAGGTGGAGCAGAAGCTGCTCTTCGCCGAGCACCACCAGAGCCACGCGGCGTCGGCCTTCTTTCCCTCGCCGTTCGAGGAAGCCGTGGTGCTGACCATGGACGGCGTCGGCGAGTGGGCGACCACGTCGGTCGCCATCGGCCGCGGCAATACGCTCGAGACCGTGCGCGAGATCCGCTGGCCGCACTCGCTGGGGCTGCTCTACTCCGCCTTCACCTATTACACCGGCTTCAAGGTCAATTCGGGCGAGTACAAGGTGATGGGCCTCGCCCCCTACGGCGAGCCCCGTTTCAAGGACTTGATCCTCGAGCACATCGTCAAGGTGAGGCCCGACGGCAGCTTCTGGCTCGACCAGAGCTATTTCGACTACACGACCGGCCTCGCCATGACCTCGCGGAAGCTGCACGACCTCTTCGGGGCCCCGCCACGCCACCCCGACCAGCCGCTCACGCAGCGCGAGATGGACCTCGCGGCCTCGGTGCAGGCCGTGACCGAGGAGATCGTGCTGCGGATCACGCGCAACCTGGCGCGCGCCTATCGCATTCCGAACCTTTGCCTCGCAGGCGGTGTTGCCCTCAATTGCGTCGCCAACGGCAAGGTGCTGCGCGACGGTTCCTTCGAGCGGGTCTGGGTGCAGCCTGCGGCCGGAGATGCGGGTGGCGCGCTCGGTGCGGCCTACGCCGCCTATCATATTCACAAGCAGCGGCCACGCGTGGTCTCGAACGCGCTCGACGGCATGGAGGGTGCCTATCTCGGTCCCGCCTTCGCGCAGGGTGACGTCGAGGACCGCCTCGCCCGTGCTGGCGCCCGCTTCCGGGTGCTCGACGACGGCGCGACGCTCGATGCCACGGTCGACGCGCTGGCGCGAGGCGATGCCGTGGGCTGGTTCCAGGGTCGCATGGAGTTCGGGCCGCGGGCGCTCGGCGCGCGCTCCATCCTGGGAGATCCGCGCAATCCCGAGATGCAGCGCACGCTCAACCTGAAGATCAAGTATCGCGAGAGCTTCCGGCCGTTCGCGCCCTCGGTGATGGCCGAGCACGTCTCGGACTGGTTCGACATCGACGAGGCTTCGCCCTACATGCTGATGGTGGCCGACGTGAAGGCCGCTCGCCGCCGCGCGATGAGTGCCGACGAGCAGGCGCTGTTCGGCATCGACAAGCTCAACGTGCCGCGCTCGTCGATCCCCGCCGTCACGCACGTCGACTACTCGGCCCGCATTCAGACGGTGCACAAGGAGACGAACCCGCGCTACCACGCGCTGATCGATCGCTTCCGCGAGCGCACCGGCTGCCCCGTGCTGGTCAACACCAGCTTCAACGTGCGCGGCGAGCCCATCGTCGGCAGCCCCGAGGATGCCTTCCGCTGCTTCATGGGCACCGAGATGGAGACGCTGGTCGTCGGCAACTGCGTCATGGCGAAACGTGACCAGAACGCAGCGCTCGCCGAGGACTACAAGGCGAGGTTCGAGCTGGATTGAGCCCGCGCGGGCAAAACGGTCCAGCCCGGCTTGGCAATCGTGTCGCGATCGGCAGAGTGATCGGATGCCGAGCGAATCGCCCATGCCTGCCAGCCGCCTGCCGCCCGACCGCCTGCCGGCCGGGCCGTTCGGCACGATCCTCGCCGATCCGCCGTGGCAGTTCCAGAACCGTACCGGCAAGATGGCGCCCGAGCACCGGCGCCTCGCCCGCTACGGTACGATGACGGCGGCCGACATCGCAGCGTTGCCGGTGGCGGGCATCGCGGGCGAGCGGGCACACCTCTATCTGTGGGTGCCCAACGCCCTCTTGCCCGAGGGCCTCGCCGTCATGCAGGCCTGGGGCTTCGCCTACAAGAGCAACATCGTCTGGCACAAGGTGCGCAAGGACGGGGGTCCGGACGGTCGCGGTGTCGGCTTCTATTTCCGCAATACGACGGAGCTGGTGCTGTTCGGCGTGCGCGGCAAGGACGTGCGCACGCTGCCACCCGGCCGGCGGCAGGTGAACATCCTCAAAACCATGAAGCGCGAGCACTCGCGCAAGCCCGACGAGCTCTATGACATCGTCGAGGCCTGCAGTTGGGGCCCTTACCTCGAGCTCTTCGCCCGTGGCGCTCGTCCCGGCTGGAGCACGTGGGGTGACCAGGCCGAAGACTACGTGCCCACCTGGAAAACCTACGCGAACCACTCGCGCAGCGTCGAGCTGCCGTCGCTTGCCGGCCAGGCAAAGCCAGCCGGAAGCCTAGCAGCGCTGCCGCCCCGCAAAAGGTCTCGGGCGTCTGCCTGAGTGTCACGACGGCCGGCGTTGTATCACGGCCTGTCAAGGCTCGAGCTCGGTGTCCCAATAGAGATAGTCGAGCCAGCTCTCGTGCAGGTAGTTGGGCGGAAACAGCCGCCCGTTCCTGTGCAGCTCGAACACCGTCGGCCGGTAGGGCCACTGAAAAGGCCGCATACCGGCATGCTCCGGCATGAGCCCGCCCTTGGCGAGATTGCACGGCGCGCAAGCCGTCACGACGTTGTCCCACCGCGTCTGTCCGCCGCGCGAGCGGGGAATGAGATGGTCGAACGTGAGGTCGCTTTTGCACCCGCAATATTGGCACGCGAACTTGTCTCGAAGAAAGACATTGAAGCGCGTGAACGCTGGGTAGAGCGCCGGCTTCACGTATGTCTTCAGCGAGACGACGCTCGGCAGCCGCATCTCGAACGTGGGACTGCGCACCGTGCGATCGTATTCGGATACGATGTTCACGCGGTCGAGGAATACGGCTTTCACCGTCTCCTGCCAGCTCCACAGGGAAAGCGGATAGTAGCTCAGGGGCCTGAAGTCCGCATTCAAGACCAGGGCCGGGAAGTTCTTGGCAGATGCAGCGTGCATGCTCACGAGGAAGCAGTCCTGACAGTTTCCTGTCCGAATCGCACTCGGATCGCTTCAGCTCCTCGCAACATACTAGCGCTATGTGCTCGTAGTGTGAAGCCCACCATCCATAGCTGCGCCCGAGAGGCGCATGCGGCGCCGGGCCGAGTGCCGCGCAGCACAGCGGCGATAGGGCATTGCGGGCAATCTCCTGCTCAGGCCGGCGGGATGGACCACCGGCAAGCCAGAGCCGGAAACCAGGAGATCGTCCAATGTCGAAGCTCACCACCCCCTCGCTCCGCCCCCTCGATGACGCCGAGATCGCCACGGTCGCTGGCGGCCTCGTCCCCCTGCAGATCGCCAACCTCTCGATGATCGATCAGGATCGCCTGCGTCTCGTCGACGAGATCAAGCGCCTGAACCGCGCGCTGCCCGGCCTGCCGACCCTGCCGCCGATCCCGGCGCCGCTGCCGCTCTGAGCGCTTTCGCTCCTCAGCCCAAACTTCGCGACCCTAGTCCCCTGTCATCCTCAGAGAACGGAAACATCGCCATGAACGCTATCCGCTCCGCTCCCCTCCCGCGCACGCTGACCATCACCGAGATCGACGCCGTCGCAGGCGCCGGGCCGGCGCTCGTCACCCAGCTTCCGGGGATACAGCTCTCGAGCTCGCTCCTCGGCCGTATCGCGGCGCTGCGCGCCACCCTTCATGAGGCGATGCCCCAGCTCTGAGCCTTCGATGGCGCAGCCGGCGCTTCCGTCTCGTGGCGGAGCGCCGTCCTGTCGTGCCTGCAGGCTCGGCCCCTTTACAGGCGCGTGGCGCTGCCGTTCATTGGATGCAGGCTCGGCCCCACGTGCCGGTCATCCGAGAACGAAGGCATTCCCAATGAACGAGACCAGCGGCAGCCGGCCGAACTTGCCGCTCGCCGGCGTCACCGTGATCGACCTCGGCCAGATCTACCAGGGGCCTTACGCCACGCTGCTGATGGCCAAGGCTGGCGCCCGCATCGTCAAGGTCGAGCCGCCGAAAGGCGAGCCCGCGCGGCTCAGGGCCTCCGTCGGCATGAGTGCCACGTTTCCCTTCGCCATGCTCAACTCGAACAAGCAGGGCGTTACGATCAACCTGAAGCACCCGAAGGGCAAGGCGCTGTTGAAGCGCATGGTGGAGCGGGCCGACGTGCTGCTCGAGAACTTCGCGCCGGGCGTCATGGACAAGCTCGGTGTCGGCTGGAGCGTCCTCCGCGAGATCAACCCGCGGCTCGTCTATGCCTCGGGCACCGGCTACGGCCTCGATGGGCCCGATCGCGACAACCTCGCGATGGATCTCACGGTTCAGGCCGCGTCCGGCATCATGAGCATCACCGGCTTCCCGGACGGTCCCCCGGTGAAGGCGGGTCCGGCCATCGTCGACTTCATGAGCGGCATCCATCTCTATGCCGCCGTCGTCACGGCGCTCTACGAGCGGGAGATCACGGGGCAGGGGCGGCTCGTCGAGGTCGCGATGCAGGAGTCGGTCTACCCGTCGCTCGCCTCCAACCTGTCGTTTCTCTACAACTCGAAAGGACAGGTGCCCCCGCGCACCGGCAACAAGCACGGCGGGCTCTCCATCGCGCCCTACAACGTCTACGCCACTGCCGACGGCCACATTGCCATCATCACGGTCACGGAGGACCATTGGCAGAACATTCTCACGGCCATCGGCCGTGAGGACCTGAAAGGCGATCCGCGCTACGCCTCGAACCCCGAGCGCGTGAAGCGCATGGCCGAGGTGGATGCGCTGGTCGAAGGCTGGTCGAGGCGGCTTCCCCGCGACGAGGCCATCGCCATCCTGAAACGCAACCGGGTGCCATCGGCGGCTGTGCGCAACCTGAAAGAGGTCATGGGCGACCGTCACATGCACGAGCGCGGCATGTTGGAGGAGATCGAGCATCCCGAGTTCGGCCGCATCACGGTGCCGACCAGCCCGCTGCGCTACCACGGCGCCGACAAGGTGACGACGACCCCGAGCCCCAAGGTCGGCCAGCACAATGCCGACGTCTATGGCGGCTGGCTCGGCCTTTCGGACGGCGAGATCGCCGACCTGAAGGCAGACGGCGCGATCTGAGCAGACACGGAGGATCGTGGAATGGCGACCTCGAGCACTGCCGCCACAACGCCGTCCGCTTCGCCGGTCGACGGGCGCCGCTACACCACCGGCGCCGAGGCCCGGCACCTGTTCCGCGCCGGCGCATACACGGGCTTCACCCACGGCTTCGCGCCGGGCTATGTGCAGGGCAACCTGGCTGTGCTGCCGGCGTCGCTCGCGAGTGATTTTCTGCGCTTCTGCCAGCTCAACCCGAAGCCGTGCCCGCTGATCGGCATGTCGCCGCGGCCGGGCGATCCGACAGTGCCAGAGCTCGGCCGGGATCTCGATGTCCGCACCGATATCCCCGCCTACCGCGTCTGGCGCAACGGCAAGCTCGTGGCGGAGACGGCCGATATTCTGGAGCACTGGCGCGGCGATCTCGTCGCCTTCGTGCTCGGCTGCTCGTTCTCGTTCGAGGAGGCGCTGGTCGAGGATGGACCCGAGCTTCGTCACCAGTCGATGGGCGTCAACGTGCCGATGTACCGGACCAGCATAGCCTGTCAGCCGGCGGGGCCGTTTCGCGGGCCGACCGTGGTCTCGATGCGCCCGTTCGTGCCGGCCGATGCGATCCGCGCCATCCAGATCACGTCCCGCTTTCCGGCCGTGCACGGTGCGCCGGTGCACATCGGACTGCCGGAAGCCATCGGCATCCGTGACATCGCGCGACCGGACTACGGCGATGCCGTGGAGGTGAGGCTCGGCGAGCTGCCGGTGTTCTGGGCCTGCGGTGTGACACCCCAGGCCGTCATCGCGGCGGTGGAGCCGGAGCTTGCGATCACGCATGCCCCGGGTGCCATGCTGGTCACGGACGTGCGGAACAGCCGCCTCGCCGCTCTCTGAGCCTCCAGGCTGAGTCCCCCGCACTCTCCGGAGCAGTCTCCGGCGCATCACTCCTTGGCGGGCGTCGCCTCGTCGGATTCCTCCTCCGTCTCCTCGCTCGGCCGCGTCAGCTGCTTCAGCCGGGCGAACACACGGGCATCCTCGTCGGCGTCGGGCTCGACGGCGCTCTCGTCGTCGGCACCTGGCACGTCGTCGATGGCGGGCTGGTCGCCGAGCCCTGGGATCGTCTGGCTCGCCGGCAACAGCGTGCCCGCCCGGTCACGGTCGGGCATGGCGATGCCTTCCGCGCCGATCGGCACCCGCTTGGAGCCCTTCTTGACCTCCGCGTCGAGGTCGATTTGCGAGCAGAGCCCGAGCGTTACGGGGTCCTGAGGCACCAGGTTCGCCGAGTTCCAGTGCGTCCGCTCGCGGATTGCTGCGATCGTCGGCTTGGTCGTGCCGACCAGCCGCATGATCTGGCTGTCCTTCAGCTCCGGATGGTTGCGGATCAGCCAGAGCACGGCATTGGGCCGGTCGTGGCGGCGAGACACGGGCGTGTAGCGAGGTCCCTTCTTCGTCTTCACCACCGGCATTTCGTACTTGGGCTCGGCCAGCCGCAGGCGGTAGTTGGGATTGGCCTCCGCCCGCGCGATCTCCTCGCGTGTCAGCTGCCCGGACGAGATGGGGTCCTGCCCCTTGATGCCCTGCGCGACGTCACCGTCCGCGATGCCCCTCACCTCGAGATTGTGCAGTCCGCAGAGCTCGGCGATCTGGTCGAAGCTCAACGACGTGTTTTCCACCAGCCACACTGCGGTGGCCTTGGGCATGAGTGGCTTACGATCGGACATGGGCTCATCCTTCGACGACCGCCGTGCTCGACGGCTCGCCCGACGGTCTTATGCATTGAGGGATGATGGTCATATAGCGTTGCCTGAGGTGCTCGGCAACCTTTGGCTGCGACATGAGGTTGAGGAGCCATCGCAGCCCTCCCGTCGCCAGCGACACTCCACCGCTTGCTGCGGTGCAGAGCGGGACTGTATCTGAGCAATCAATACAAGAACGCTTGGAACGCTCGGTGCGGGCATCGCCACGTCCGAGTTTGGGAGCCGACGCCGCAATGACCTTTCAAGAGCGCACCAGATACGCCTTCGAGGATCTCCAGCTCGGCATGGAGGCGTCCTTCGCCAAGATCGTGTCCGAGGCTGATATCGTGGCTTTCGCCGAGGTGACCGGCGACCGCAATCCGGTGCATCTCGACGAGGAGTATGCTGCCCGCACGATGTTCAAGGGTCGCATCGCGCACGGCATGCTGACGGCGGGCTACATCTCGGCCGTTTTCGGCATGGAGATGCCGGGCCCCGGCTCGATCTATGTGTCGCAGACGCTCAATTTCCGCGCACCGGTGCGGATCGGGGACCATTGCGTCGCGAAGGTGAAGGTCGCCGAGCTTTGGCCGGAGAAACGGCGCGCCCGGTTCGACTGCACGTGCAGCGTCGGCGACAAGGTGGTGCTCGAGGGCGAGGCTATCCTGATGGTGCCGCGCAGAGGCTGATTGCGCGCCCGCTGGCCGCGCGTCGGCCCGCGTGGTTCATGTGGCAGCCGAAAGCCGCTACTCTCCGCGCCGTCCTGCGGCCCAGAACCCCGATGCGCCCCCATGCATGTCATCCACGGATACGACAGTGTTCCCCCGAGCCTTCGTGGCGCCTCGCTCGCCATCGGCAATTTCGATGGCGTTCACAAGGGGCATCAGGCGCTCATCGTGCGCGCTCGCGAGCTGGCGGATCTTTCGGCGCGCCAGGGCATTCCGAGCCTCGCCGGCGCGATGGCCTTCGAGCCGCATCCTCGTGAGTTCTTCCATCCCGAGCGGCCGCATTTCCGTTTGACCTCGCTCGAGCGCAAGCTCGAGCTGCTGGCACGCTATGGGCTCGGTTTCGCCGTCGTCGCACCGTTCGATGCAGGGCTCGCCTCCCTCGACCCGGATTCCTTCATCGAGCGCGTCCTGGTGGCGGGGCTAGGCGTGCGTCACGTCGTGATCGGCTACGATTTCTTCTTCGGCAAAGGGCGCGGGGGCAATGCCGAGCACATGCAGCGGCGCGGCGCCGAGCTGGGCTTTGGCGTGAGCGTCATCCCCCCGGTGGCCGAGGATGGCGAGGTGATCTCCTCGTCTGCGATCCGCGCCGAGATTGCCCAGGGTGACGTGAAGGGCGCAGCCCACATGCTCGGCCACTGGTGGAGCGTCACCGGCGAGGTGGTCGGCGGGGCCAAGCGCGGGACCGGCATGGGCTATCCGACCGCCAACATCGTGCTGCCGCGAACGACGCCTCTGGCCTATGGCATCTACGCGGTGCTGGTCGACGGGCCGGATGGCCGCCACCAGGGAGCCGCCTACCTCGGCACGCGGCCGACCTTCGACAACGGGCCGCCCGTGCTCGAGGTGTTCCTCTTCGACTTCGACGACAACCTCTACGGCCAGCGCATCGAGGTCTCGTTCGTCGATTTCATTCGTCCCGACCGCCGCTTCGAGAGCATGGAGGCGCTGGTCGTGCAGATGGATCAGGACTGCGCCAAGGCCCGTGAGCGGCTCGCTGCCGTTGCTCGAGTCCGCTGACCGGCCTTTGGCCGCTCGTGCCTCAGCGCTGGGCAGCGACCGTGCTCTGCGTGGCGCGCTGATTGTCCGCGGTGGCCTGCCGGCGCAACTCCACGTCCAGCACCCGATCGACGAAGGTGCCGTTCAGGTCGTCGTGGATGCGCAGCACGATTTGATAGCGACCCTCGTCGAACGTCAGGTGATTGAGCATCAGGTCGCCGTAGACCTGCGTCAGCGTAGCCGGTGCGGCGGACGGGCGTGAGACAGGCACGGTCCAGGCGTTGTCGCGTGCGACGACGGTCTGGCCGCGGGCGTTGCGGACGAGGATGTCGATCGACATCGAGGCGCGGACGCTGCCGTTCTCGAAGCGCGTGGAGAGGTTGGTCGGCTCGAAGTAGATGTTGAACGGCGTGCCCGGCGCAATGACGCTCGAACGGGGCTGGAAGCGGCCGAAGCCGGTGGCGGCCCGATCCGTCAAGGCAATGCGCTGCAAGGCAATGGCGGAGCCGGCTGGGCTCGTCACCGCTGCGGTGGCACGTGGCTGCGCTCCTGTTGCGGCGGGCTGGCCCGCCGCCTGTTGCGGCCGGGCCGGGGCCTGGGCCTGTCGAGCCGTGCCGCCCGAGGGCTGTGCCGGCTGCGGCCGGGGCGCCTGCGCCTCCTGCACCGGCAGGCTCTGACGGGCGGCAAGCTCGAGGCGCACGGCAAAGTTGCCGGTCGCGGCCGAGATCGTGGCGAGGACGATGAAGCCTCCCGCGAGGAGGATGCCGAACTTGCCTTTCATGCGCGTGCTCCCGGTGGGCGGACATTGGAACCTGTGGGAGCATTGGTAGCGCATTAAAAAACAATGTTCAATTCACCGGTGCGTGCAGGCCGCTCACGTCTGCGTGAGCTCGGCGGGCGGGTCGAGCTGCCAGACCGCGGTCCGCTTGATCTCGGCATCCTCCAGCTCGCGCGTCACCGGCACGCTCATCTCGGAGACGAGGCGGAACCGGCCACGGGGGAAATAGCTGCGCTGCGGATCGCCGATCAGCACCGCGGCTCCGCTCCGGGCGGCAGCCTCGATGAACGCGAGCACGCGATCGGCGAGCTCGCGCTCGTAGAAGAGGTCGCCGACCAGCACGGCGCCGAAGCGCCGATCCGGGGGGGATGCGAGCAGGTCCTCCGCCGTGGTGGCGACCTCGCAGCCGCTCGCCGCAGCATTGAGACGCGTCGCCACAAGGGCCACCTCGTCGATGTCGGCGGCCGTCACGGACCGGGCCCCGGCCAGCATCGCCGCGATCGCCGTGAGGCCCGAGCCGGCGCCGAGGTCGAGCACGTCGCGACCTGCCACGGCCGCGGGATGGTCCAGCAGGTGACGCGCGAGCGCCTGCCCGCCCGCCCAGGCGAAGGCCCAATAGGGAGGGGCCACGTTCATGGCGCCGAGCTCCTCCTCGGTCTTGCGCCAGATCGGCAGCGATTCCTCGGCCAGATGCAGGCGAATCTCCGGCACCAGTGGCGGCGCCAGCAGCCGCGTGTTGGCGCGGATGAAGGCCGGCCAGTCGTGCACCAGCGGGGCGCTGCTCATGTCCGGCCCCGCCGCCTCTGCGCGCGCCACCGGGCCGGATCGAGCGTGCACACCCGGCCCTGCTCGGCCGCCTCGTCGTGAAGAGCCGGGTACAGTGGTGCCGCATAGCGGCAAAGCTCCACGATGCCCCCGATGGCGTGGCGCCCGCTCGTCCGGTCGGCGAGGAGCAGGGTCGCCCCCTGGGCCGCGGCGGTCTCGAGAAAACGCCCGACCCTCAGCGCCAGCTCCGGCTCGTAGACCAGGTCCGAGACGATCACGACGTCCGCCTCGAGCGGCTCGCCGAGAAGGTCCTGCATGGTGGCCGCGACGACTGCCGAGCAGCCGTTGAGGCCGGTGTTGATGCCGATGACCGCGAAGGCCAGCGGGTCGATGTCGGCGGCGATCACATGCCGGGCGCCGGCCCGCGCGGCGGCGATGGCCCCGATGCCCGAGCCCGCCCCGATGTCGAGCACGGTACGGCCAGCCACCACCTCGGGATGGTCGGCGAGATAGCGCGCGATGGCCTGTCCTCCGGGCCAGGCGAAGGCCCAGTAGGGCGGCAGCTCCAGGCGGCCTCCGCGGTCCAGCTTCTCGGCCGCCGCGAAAATCCCTTGCGGGTCGTGCGCGAGCCGCAGCGCGATCTCCGGCACCAGCGGCGCTCGCTGCGTCTCCGTCGCCTCGCGGACGAAGGCCTCGATGCGCCCCGCCGACTCCATGGCTCGCTGTGCGGCGGGCAAGGCGTCTCTCATGCCGCGTCCGCCTCGAGCCCGTCGGCGTCGAGGCCGCCCATGCGGCAGATTTCCTTCCATTCGGCCTTCGTCACGGGTTGCACCGATAGCCGCATCGAGGTGACGAGGCTCATCTCGGCGAGCTTCTTGCTCGCCTTGACGTCGGCGAGCGTGACGGGCTTCGGCATGTCAGCCACGGCGATCACGTCGACGCAGTCCCACGTGCCCGTTGCATCCTCGGCGTCGGGGTGAGCGAGCGCAGATACCTTCGCGACGCCGACGATCTCCTTGCCGATGTTCGAATGGTAGAAGAAGGCCAGGTCGCCGATGCGCATGGCGCGCATGTTGTTGCGCGCGAGATAATTGCGCACCCCCGTCCAAGGCTCGCCCTCTGCCCCCTTTGCCTTCAGCATCTCCCACGAGAACACGTCCGGCTCCGATTTGAGCAGCCAGTACATCCGTCCGGCCCTCCGTCGAGACGGAGTAGAGCTGGGCGAAAGAGGCGATGATTTTGGTTTCTTTGCCATTTCTGCTGGTGATACCCGAATCTTCAATTTTCGTGCGGTCTGACGTGGTCTCACGCGAGGTCGGCCATCCCGTGCGTCGAGCGCTCGATCGGAAACGCCGGAACGTCTGCTGATCGCACGCTCCGGTCGAGTTGTGCAAAACAAGCCGCTCCTGCGAATGAGCTGGCACTCCGACGGGCTTGGCTGCCGAAGGGCCGCCGACGCGTTGTCTACCACCTCGACGGCCATGGCAACACCGGCCTATGCCCACCACCTCCGCGCTGCCCATCGCGCACGAGACGGTCTAGAGTGGTTGCTCCGGCAGGATTGAATGCACAGGGGGCGCCGAATGGCACTGCTCATCATCGAGCTCGACAAGCGCATCGGCAACGCGAGCCTCTGGCGAGACACCCTCGGTGAGTTGCTTCCGGATCTCGAGGTCCGCTTCTGGCCGGAGCCAGGGGACCCGGCTCAGATCGAGTATCTCGCCTTCATGCACCCTGACTTCAGCATCCTTCCGACCTTTCCGAGCCTGAAGGCAATGCTCAGTCGTGCGGCAGGCGTCGACGACATCGTTGGCCACCCGAGATTGCCCCAGGTTCCGCTCGGCAAGATCGAGCCGCCCGGCGGTGATCCGATGATGACCGAGTATGTCGTGATGCACGTGCTGCGCCTGCATCGGGAGATGCCGAGGTACGCGGCGGCCCAGGGCAGGAAAGAATGGTTGCGCGTGCCGATCAAGCGACCCGAGGAACGCCGCGTCGGCTTCCTCGGGCTCGGCATGATGGCCAAGGCGCCGGCGCTCGTCCTGCAATCGCTGGGCTTCAAGGTTTCGGCTTGGGTGCGATCGCCCCGGGTCGGCGCCGAGGTGCCGATCTATCATGGACCAGGCCAGCTCGAGACGTTTCTCAACCAGACGGACATTGTCGTCTGCCTGCTGCCGCTGACCAAGGACACCGAGGGACTCTTGTGCGCCCGCACCTTCGCCATGCTGCCGAAGGGCGCCATGCTGGTGAACGTAGGGCGGGGCAGACATGTCGTGGACGCCGACCTGATCGCTGCTCTCGATTCGGGCCACCTGGAGCACGCGGCGCTCGACGCGCTATGGCCCGAGCCATTGCCGGCCGAAAGCCCTCTTTGGCTGCATCCCAAGGTGACTGTCATGCCGCACGTGGCGCGGCGGCCGAGCGTGCGTCAGCTCGCGACCGAGATCGCAGCGAATATTCGCAGTCTGCGGGCGGGTGGCAAGCTTTTGCAGGCCGTGGATCTCGAGCAGGGCTATTGAGTGGAGCGCGCGTGCGAGCCGTTGCCGGTCACGCAACGCAATCGGCAGTGGGCGCGCATTCTCGGCAAGACTGAAGTTGCCCTCGGCGAAATTCAACCTGGAGGCCCCCATGCCGACGCTCGACCGCAATGGCGTAAACATCCACTACGAGGTGCACGGGAGCGGCCCCACCGTTGTGCTCTCGCACGGCTATAGCGCCACCTGCCGGATGTGGGACGGTCAGATCGCGGCGTTCGAGGATCGCTACAAGATCATCGTTTGGGATATGCGCGGCCACGGCCAGAGCGATTACCCGAAGGACGCCGCCGCCTACTCGGAGGCGCTCACAACCGCCGACATCGGCGCGATTCTCGATGCCTGTGGCGAGAAAAGCGCTGTCATCGGCGGGCTATCGCTCGGCGGCTACATGTCGCTTGCCTTTCACGCCCGTTACCCCGAACGGACGCGCGCGTTGATGCTGTTCGATACCGGGCCCGGCTTCAGGAAGTCGGATGCCCGCGAGGCCTGGAATGCCCGCGCCCGCTCGCGCGCCGATGATCTCGAGACGCGGGGGCTCGGCGCACTTGGCACCAGCGACGAGGTGCGCCAGAGCCGCCATCGCGACGCCTCCGGCCTCGCCGGCGCGGCACGCGGCATGCTCGCGCAGCGCGACGACACCGTGATCCGCTCGCTCGAGACGATCCGCGTCCCGACGCTCGTATTGGTCGGCGCCAATGATACCGGCTTCCTCGCCGCGACCGACTATATGGCAGCGAAAATACAGGGCTCGACGAAGGTCGTGATCCCTGACGCCGGCCACGCTGCCAACCTTCACCAGCCGACGGCCTTCAACGACGCCATGGGCAAGTTTCTTTCCGGCTTGGAGCAGCGTTGAATAGTGACCGGCTTCGACCCTGGACGTCATGCCCACGGAGGTGGGCACCCACGACCGCTCTCGGGGTTTTACAATCCTGACGTGAGTCCTCGCCTTCGTGGGGATGAAATAAAGCTGGGTCATTAAACCCGACGGAGACATCGCGATAATCAAGTCAGGAAAGACCTCGCGTGACCATCGCGTCCGGCGTCACGGGGCGGCTGACCATGGGCACCTAGTGTTCCGGCGCTGACATTTGCTTCCCATCGCGGCTCGGTCGAGAGCAAATGTCAGCGCCAAAGGAACACTAGCAACTGTATGTTTCTAGTGTAGCTTTTGCCCCTGACGTTTGGTGACGAGCCTGGCCGCAACCGGGTACCAAACGTCAGGGGCGCTACACTAGCGTTGGACTCGACAAGGAAGGGAGTGTTGATGCCCACTCTGAGCATAAACGGAAAGACTGTGGATATTGCGGCTGATGGCGCAACGCCGCTGCTGTGGGCGCTCCGCGAGCAGGTCGGGCTCACTGGCACCAAATACGGCTGCGGCATCGCGCAGTGTGGCGCTTGCACGGTGCATATCGACGGTGTCGCCACTCGCTCCTGCGCGATCACGATCGACAGCATCAAGCCGGAGCAGAAAATCGTCACCATCGAGGGCTTGTCGCCCGACGCCTCGCATCCCGTACAGAGGGCTTGGCTCGCCCTCGACGTACCGCAGTGCGGATATTGTCAGAGCGGAATGATCATGACGGCGGCTGCTCTCCTCAAGGAGAAGCCCAAGCCGACCGATCTGGACATCGACGCGGCCATGACCAACATCTGTCGCTGCGGCACGTATCAGCGCGTCCGTGCTGCCATTCACGCGGCGGCGAACGGCGGACAGAAGAGCCAGGGCTGATTTGGGGCGCCATGTCGGCCAAGTTGGCAAGGCCAAATGGTGTCCGCACCACATTCGATTGCGAATTCAATGCGACCCGCTCTCACCGCGCGCGACCACGTCACGCCAGCCGCGTCAATTCCGAGGCTGCCTCACAGCCTTGCCGCCAGCCACCACCTCCAGCAGCTCCGAGGTGATGGCGCCGCTCGTCAAGCCATCGATGCGCCCTGTCCGCAGTCAGCGGCACCAGAGCAAATTCCGCCCGTTTCATGGGTGAAGCCCAATTGCGTAAGCAGCGATGCGCCGTGCATGGTCGAGATGGTCGCGGCATCGAGCTCGCGAGCGAGCTCTCCAGCGAATTGGCGCCAGCTTTCGATATTGCGCCACGGCACGGCGATGAGTACCGGAACACCGAACTCGAGGGCGCGCTCGATCAGCGGGCGGAAGCCTCCACCCTCGGCTTCGCTCTTGCCGAACTTGTTGACGATCACGATCGACGTTTCCGCGCTCAGCCCTGCCAGTGCTCGCTCCATGGCCGTCAACAGTCCGTCTGGATCGAGTTGACATCCGCGCGCTCCCGGCCCTCGATCCTCCGAAATCGGAATGCTGGCGCCCGACGCGATGTCGACGAGGGACATATCGCAGCGATGGCGGCCAGCCCTCGCTTCATCCTTCTGAACGAAGCCGGCACAGATATGGCCGGCGTCGGCGAGAGCACTTGCGGCGCAGTCCAGCAGGCGCGCGGCGGCGTTGCTGTCGCGGTAGACGACCGCGGTAATGGGGATCGAGAACGCTAGCGACGGCATGGTCACCACTTTCAAGTTGCGTGGCTGGATCAGGTGGCAGGGCGAACAGGCGCGACAGACCTCGGCCGGTGTAAATACCGCGGATCGCCCCTCGTTTTGCCGGCCGCCCGGGCGACGTTTCGGTCGAGCAGATGAATCGAGCGTGCGCGGGGGCAAGCTCGTCCCGCTCGACCTGTTCCGAGCCGGCGTCGGAATCGCGCGCGCGGGATCTGCCATCGGACAAGCCTCCGGCTCACGTCGTGCAGGTGCAGCCGCTCGGCTGGGCCGCCAGCTCCGTTTGATCGCGCGCCATCGCCCATCGCAAGATACGGACGATTGCCGCGCGCCCCGGATCGTCCGCGCGCTCCATGGCGGCGACGAGTGCGAGCCATTCCTCGTCGGCGGCAGCCGACGCGAATTGTCCGACGCTCGCGCTGAGATAGGCGCCTGGGGACTCACCGAAATGCTCGGCCGCCGCCGCAACCTCGGCATGGAGCACGAGATCGCTGAGTGCTTCGATCGTCCGAGTGGCATCGCGCTCGTCCTCGAGGCGCGCAATGAGGGCGCCAAGGTGCATGTTTGCCTCCTATTGGACGAGGGTCGATGCGCTCGCGGCGAGCTCGACGCCCTTGATTGACGCGCGTCCAGCCAGCATCGCGATATACTGGCGGATCGCCGTCTGCCGTGACCGCTCGGTGAGCCACGACGCGATCCGAGGATGCACGAGCTCGAACGGCAGCTGCGCGCCGTCGATCTTTTGGTCGACGACGACGACGTGGACGCCATAGCGGCTCTCGATCGGCCACTCCATCACGGTCCCGACGCACGCCTTCGCCAGCGCACTCTCGAGCTCAGGCACGGTCTGGCCGCGCGATATCTGTCCGAGGGCGCCGCCATGCTGTTTCGACGGGCATGCCGAGTGTGCGAATGCAAGTGCCGGGAACTGGGAGGGATCGTCGACAAGCACGGCGATCAGCGCCTCCGCTTGCCGTGTGGCCTCGGCACGCGCCGAAGTGTCGGCGGGAGCCGCGGGAATGAGTATGTGGCGGACGGAAAAGATATCTGACGACCTGAAGAGCGGCCGGCGCTGCTCGTAGACACGCCGGCAAGTTGCCTCGTCGGGCACCGGCGTGATCACCTCGCGCTCGACGAGCTGGCGCACGAGAGCCTCCTCGTCAGCCTCGCGGCGCCCTTCGCCGTCGTCGATTGGCTCAGGCGCGAGGCCCAGTCTCGCCGCCTCCTGTAGCAACAGCTCCCGCACGACCAGAGCGCGAGCTGCAGCCTGCCAGGCGTCGGCGGGCTTTGCAGCGGGGTGATGCTGTGTCTCGCGCCCGATGGCATCACGTGGAATGACGGCGCCGTTGACGCTGACAGGATCGGGACGCGGAAGTCGAGCACGCGGCGCCGGGCTCGTGGATCTGGCTACCGGCACACTGCGGGTGGTGTCGAGGACCGTCGTCATGGGCTCACTCCGAGGCCGGCGTTAAGACATCGCGCTGAGCCGCCGCGCCGAGCGGACGTCTCGTGCGCACGATCTGGTATCCACTGCGCGCTACGTATTTCACGGGCGCCGACCAGATGTGCACCAGGCGCGAGAACGGGAAGAGCAGGAAAATCGTCATGCCGAGGACGAGGTGCACGAGGTATGGCCAGTCGAGCCCCTGCAACGTCTTTGCGTCGATGGGCTGCACGGTGACGATGCCTTGTGCCCAATGCGAAAGGCGGATCATGACCGAGCCATCTGTATGCGCGAGCGAGAACGGCAAGGTCACGAGACCAAGGACGAGCTGCACCCAGAGGATGAGCAGAATGGCGAGGTCCATGTACGTCGACGTCCGGCGGACACGGGCGTCGAGCAACCGCCGGTGCAAAAGCAGTGTCAGGCCGATAAGGCAAATGGTTCCAGCGATGCCGCCCGCGACAATGGCGAGGAGCTGCTTTTGCTCGGCGCTGATGACGAGCGTGTAGACCGCCTTCGGCGTCAGCAGGCCGATCGCATGACCGAAGAACAGGAAGAGGATGCCGAAGTGAAAGAGGTTCGACCCCCAGAACAGCTGCTTTCTTCGTAGAAGCTGGCTGGAGCCGGCCTTCCACGTGTACGGCTCGCGGTCATAGCGAATGAGGCTGCCGAATACGAACGCCGAGAGGCACACGTATGGATACCAGTCGAAAAGGATGTGAAAGATCGCGTCTTTCATGGCGCGTGCTCCTCAAGAGCGGCTGGAAGCTGGCCCGGTGACGATGGTGCGAGGGCGGGACGTGGTGGCGATGCCCGGGGCGGGACGGCGCCCCTGACGGATCTTTGCCGCGAGGGTGTCCGCACCGCATGCAGCGGATGCTGCGCCCGGCCCGAACGTCACCTCTTCCTCCTCCCAGGCCGCGTCGAGAGCTTCGAGATCGTCAGGCTCGGGGTCCGGCTCCGACCGGAGTGCCGCCAGCGCTGCCGCATTGAGCTTTGCCTTGGAAAGCGCGACGAGCGCGCCAAATGCGGCCTCGTAGGGCGACTTGCGCTTAGCAAGCCGCTCGCGCAACGCAGCGAGAACGTGGCCGGGCTGGCTGATCAACTCGATTGCCTCCGCAGGCGGTCGCGTCGAGGCGAACTCGAGGAAGAGCGGCAGGAAGTCCGGTAGCTCCGATGCTGTCGGTGAGTAGCCGGCATCCTCGTACACCCGCAGAAGATCGACCATCGCCTGACCTCGATCGCGGCTCTCGCCATGCACATGCTCGAAGAGGTGGAGCGATAAAGAGCGTGTGCGGTCGAAGAGCAGGATGTAGCGCTCCTGCGCGTCGAAAAGATCGCGCGTGGCGATATCGTCGATCAGCCCGATGACGCCCGCATGATATGCACGCGGCAGCAGCGCCTCCGCCACGAGGGCAGCGGTGAGTTCAGGCGCGGCCGCTTGCAGCTCCTCGCCTGGATACGTGAGCAATGCGGACAGTACTTTGAGCGTTCTCATCAGTAGGCCCCCATGCGCGGCTTATCGTTCTTCACCTTGATGCCGCCGAACAGGTTCACTTTGTCGTCGCTCGGCATGCAGCCGTCGCCGAAGGAGAAGCCGCATTCGCCGCGCAACTCGTAGGCATCCTGAGTCACCTCGCGGTGGGACGTCGGAATGACGAAACGATCCTCGTAATTGGCAATCGCCATGACGTGGTACATGTCCTCGATCTGCTGTCCGGTGAGGCCGACACGACGAGCGATGCCTTCGTCGATCAGGCCGTCGATCGTCTTCGAGCGCATGTAGGCCCGCATCGCGAGCATGCGCTCGAGGCCAAGGGCAACGGGCTGCTCGTCGCCGGCGGTGAGCAGGTTTGCCTGATATCTGAGCGGAATACGCAGCGAGCGCACGTCAGGCATGGCACCATCAGTGCCCATCTTGCCGGCCTCCGAGGCGGCGGTGATCGGCGACAGGGGCGGCACGTACCAGACCATCGGCAGCGTCCGATATTCGGGATGCAGCGGGAAGGCGACCTTCCACTCCATGGCCATTTTCCACACGGGCGACTGCCTCGCCGCCGCAAGCCAGCCGTCGGGGATGCCATCGCGAAGCGCTTGCTCGATGACGTTCGGATCGCTTGGGTCGAGGAAGATCGAAAGCTGGGCCTCGTAGAGCTGCTGATCGTCCTTGACGCTAGCGGCAGCCTCGATCCGATCCGCGTCATAGAGCACGACACCGAGATAGCGGATGCGCCCGACGCAGGTCTCCGAGCAGACTGTCGGCTGGCCCGCCTCGATGCGAGGATAGCAAAGAATGCATTTCTCGCTCTTGCCGCTCGACCAGTTGAAATAGATCTTTTTGTAGGGACATCCCGATACGCACATGCGCCAGCCGCGACACTTGTCCTGGTCGATGAGGACGATGCCGTCCTCCTCGCGCTTGTAGATTGCGCCGGATGGGCACGCCGCCGCGCAGGCCGGATTGAGACAGTGCTCGCACAGCCGGGGCAGGTACATCATGAAGGTGTTTTCGAACTGGCCGTAGATTTCCTTTTGAACCCCTTCGAAGTTCTGGTCTGCCGAGCGCTTTGAAAACTCGCCGCCGAGGATTTCCTCCCAGTTCGGACCCCACTCGATCTTCTCGATGCGCTCGCCGGTAATCAGTGAGCGGGGCCGTGCCGTCGGGAACGCCTGCGATTCTGGAGCCTTCTGGAG
>JBFWQN010000022.1:0-5401 GCA_050249405.1 Hyphomicrobiaceae bacterium
GTGTCGCTGTTCATGGTGCCGATCCTGACCGTAGCGGCGATCTTCATTCTGCGGGACATCAACCGGCGGGGGAACGAGGCATGACCACCACGACGGCCCCCGTTCCCGCCGCGGCGACCGCTCCGCGATACGGCAGCATGAAGCAGGACCGCGTCTGGGCATTGCGCTGGTCCTACTTCTTCCTCGTGCTGTTCGTGATCTTTTTCCTGACGCCGCCGATCTACATGCTCATCACGTCGCTGAAGACGAGCAAGGAGATCTCGTCTCTGCATAATCCGTGGTGGGTCTACAATCCGACACTCGAGAATTATGTCGAGCTGATCACGTCGCCGGTGTTCCAGACGTTCTTTCTCAACTCGGCGCTGGTCTCCATCATCGTCGTCTCGACGACGATGCTCATCGCGATACCGGCCGCCTTCGCGCTCTCGCGCATGAAGTTCTGGGGCTCGGCGACGCTGGCGACGGGCGTGTTCCTGACCTACCTGATCCCGGAGACGCTGCTGTTCATTCCGCTGTTCAAGATGATGGCGGTTTTCAACGATCTCACCGGCATCAGCCTCATCAACAAGTGGTGGGTGAACCTGATCCTCTATCCGACTCTGACGGTGCCGTTCTGCACCTGGATCATGATCGGCTATTTTGCATCCATTCCGAAAGAGCTCGACGAGGCAGCTATTATTGACGGCGCGACGTGGATGCAGACGCTGACCCGCATTTTCATTCCGGTGGCACTGCCGGGGCTGATCGCGGCGACGATCTTCTCATTCACGGTGAGCTGGGCGCAGTTCCTCTACCCGCTGGCCTTCACCACCTCGACCGATCAACTGGTGCTGCCGGTCGGGATCATCACGACCCTCATCAAGGGCGATATTTTCAACTGGGGGCAGATCATGACGGGCGCGCTGCTCGGAGCGGCGCCACCGCTGATCATCTACGCCTTTCTCATGGACTACTACATCGCGGGCCTGACGGCCGGTGCAACGAAAGGGTGAGGCGCACATGGCCGAGGTATCCCTCCGCAAGGTGGTCAAGATGTACGACGGCGGCGTGCAGGCCGTGCGCGGCATCGATCTCGACATCAAGGATCACGAGTTCGTCGTCCTCGTCGGTCCGTCGGGGTGCGGCAAGACCACGACGCTGCGCATGATCGCCGGTCTCGAGGACATCACGGACGGCGAGGTCCTGATCGGTCCGGATGTCGTCAACGACGTGCCGCCGAAGGACCGGGACATCGCCATGGTGTTCCAGAACTACGCGCTCTATCCGCACATGACCGTGCACGAGAACATGTCGTTCGGGTTGCGTCTCAAGAAATTCCCGAAGGACGAGATCAATTCCCGGGTTTCCGAGGCCGCTCGCATTCTCGATATCACCGAGCTACTCGACAGGAAGCCCAAGCAGCTTTCCGGCGGCCAGCGCCAGCGCGTCGCGATGGGTCGCGCCATCGTGCGCAACCCGAAGGTCTTCCTGTTCGACGAGCCTCTGTCCAACCTCGATGCCAAGCTGCGCGTGCAGATGCGCATCGAGATCAAGAAGGTGCACCAGAAGGTGCGCACAACCACCGTCTACGTGACGCACGATCAGGTGGAGGCGATGACGCTGGCCGACCGCGTGGTGGTGATGAACCACGGCGTCATCGAGCAGGTGGGATCGCCGCAGGAGCTGTACCACCACCCGCGAACGCGCTTCGTGGCTGGCTTCATCGGCTCGCCCTCGATGAACTTCGTGCCCTGCCGGCTCGAGCGAGACGGCGACGGATTGCGGATGCGTATCGGCGAGAGGCTGTCGATGCGCGTGCCGCCGGATCGCGCGCCCCGGTACGCGGGCCACGTCGGGAACGGCAAGCTCGAGCTCGGCATCAGGCCGGAGCATCTGACCGAGGCGCGGGCCGACCGGCCGCCGGGAGTGGAGCCGTTCGAGGCTCACCTCGACGTGACAGAGCCCATGGGGATGGAGACGCTGGTCTATTTCGATCTCGGCGGCATGCAGGCCTGCGGACGCGTCGATCCGAATGCAGGAGCGAAGGACGGCGCTCCGCTCGCGATGGCCGCCGACCTCAACAACATGCATCTGGTCGACGCGGCCACCGGGCTCGTGATCTGAAATCGGCGCCACCCCTCGGGTGGCGGGGCGCGCAGGCGGTCGCGGCCCGCGCGGTCGCCGTCAGGGACAGAACCAGACCGGCCCGACGATGACGCAGCCGCGACGGCGCCAGTCGCGCGGGCGGTCTCCATAGCGACGCCAGCGCGGCGGCGGCGAATCATAACGATGGCCAGGCGTCCAGCGGCGCCGGTCGTGATCCCGGTGGCGGTCGCGGTCGCCGCGATGTTGCACCTCGACGATGTGTGTCGCGTCCGCCGGAGCGGCGGTGCGGGTTACAGGCGCGGCCGACGCGGCCGAGGCGGCCCATGTCAGCGTTGCGGCCGCCAGAACGGCTCTGAGCATCGCGAGGCACTCCCATCCGATTGAAATGATGACGAGTGCTGAACCTTCGCTTTCCACGATTGTTCCCGGGCCGCTGGCGCATGGCCGACGCCCGGGCCACACTGGCCATCGAGGAATAGGTTGCAAACAGGAGACGTCTCATGATGTCGGGTCGTATCGTGTTCGGGAGAATGGAGGAGGTCGTCTACGGCCGGCCGGCGGCCGAGGTCGTGGCCGAGCTCGCGCAGCGCACGGGCGCGACGCGCGTCCTCCTGATGGCCTCCGGCACGCTCGACCGGACCACGGACGAGATTGCGAAGGTTCGCGCGGCACTCGGCAACCGCACGGCGGCCACCTTCTCTGCCATGCCGGCGCACACGCCCCGCAGCGCGGTCATAGAGGCCACCAGGCAGGCGCGCGCCGCCAAGGCCGACCTGATCGTCACCATCGGTGGCGGCTCGATCACTGACGGCGCCAAGGCCGTGCAGCTCTGCCTCGCCAACGACATCGCCAGCGCCGAGGCGATGGATGCGCTGCGGCCCGTCAAGGGGGCGGATGGCGCCGTCGGCCCGCCGCCGGGGTTGAAGCCGCCGACAGTGCGCCAGGTGACGGTGCCGACGACGCTTTCGGCCGGCGAGTTCTCGGCCATTGCGGGTGTCACCGACGAGCGCACGAAGGTGAAGGAGCTCCTCCGCCATCCGGGCATGATGCCCCAAGTCGTGATTCTCGATCCGGCCGTCACGGTGCACACGCCCGAATGGCTGTGGCTTTCGACAGGCGTGCGGGCCGTCGATCATTGCGTCGAAGGCATCTGCTCGAACGAGGCGAACCCCTACGGCGACGCGCAGGCCTTGAAGGGCCTTGCGCTGCTCGCTCACGGCCTGACGCGGGTCAAGTCCGATCCCGGCGACCTCGCTGCCCGTCTCGACTGCCAGATCGGCTCGTGGCTTTCGATGGGGCCGCTCGCGACGGGCGTGCCGATGGGTGCGAGCCACGGCATCGGCTACGTGCTCGGCGCCGCCTTCGACGTGCCGCACGGCCATACGTCCTGCATCATGCTGCCGGCGGTGATGCGCTGGAACAAGCCGGCGAACGCCGGCCGGCAGGGCCTCGTGGCGTCGGCCATGGGCCGGCCGGGCGAGGATGCGGGCGCGGCGCTGGATGCCTTCATCGGAGGGCTCGGCATGCCGCGGAGCTTGTCGGCGGTCGGCATCGGACGCGAGCATTTCCAGCGCATCGCCGAGGGTGCCATGGGTACACCCTGGGTGCCGCGCAACCCGCGCCCGATCGCCGGGCCCGCCGACGTGAGGGAAATTCTGGAGATTGCCGCCTGAGTGCGCCTCTGGACATGCAACCACTGCGGCACGGGCACGTTCCTCCGGCTTCAAAAAGGCATCAGGAGAGTGCAATGGCAGTCGCGTTGGACAAGTCCCAGATCCGCGAGCACATGACGGTCGTCGGCTCCGACGGCGAGCACGTCGGCACCGTCGACCACGTCGAGGGAGACCGCATCAAGCTCACCCGCAACGATCCGGCAGCGGGCGGCGAGCATCACTATATCGACCTCGAGATGGTCGAGACCGTCGACGACGAGGTGCATCTGTCAAAGACGGCCGAGGATGCCAAGGCCGCAGCGACGACGGAGTGAGCGGAGAGGGGAGCATGGTCGCACGGCTGCGAGACCGGTCGCACTCCTCGCCAAGCCCTCAGAGCGCCGAGCGTAGGATCTCCATCACCTGGTCGGGTGAGGTGATCTTGCGCGGGTTGGAGTAGGTCCAGTCGTCGAGCATGCAGTTCTGGGCGAGTCGTGGCAGGTCGGCCTCGGCGACCTTCACGTCGCGCAGCGTTCGTGGCATGCCGAGCCCGGCGATGAAGCGGCCGACCACGTCGGAGGCGTGTTTTCCGGGCTCGCCCATGGCCACTGACACCTCGCGCTGGCGGTCGCCGTTGACCGTCTCGTTCCAGGCGAGGACGTAAGGCAGCATCACGCACGAGGTGTGCCCATGCGGCACGCCCGCGGAGCCGCCGAGAATGTGCCCGATGGCGTGGCTGGCGCCGAGGCGCGTGCCACTGACGATGCCGACCATCGACAGCCAGGCGCCCATCATACACCTGAGCCGCGCGTCGAGATCGGACGGGTCTGCCTTGACGCGCCGCAATCCGTCGCCGAGCGAGCGCAGCGCCTGCAGGGACGTGCCGTCCGTGTAGTCGTTGGCATCGAGGGACAGAAGCGTCTCGACGGCATGGTCGACGGCGCGCACCCCTGACGATAGCCACAGCCACTCCGGCGTGTGCACGGTGACGGCCGGATCGAGGATCACGGTCTCCGGCACGATCCCACGGTGCATGAAGCTCTGCTTGAGGCGCACCCGCGTGTCGGTGACGCCGGCGCGGGCGTTGAACTCGCCGGCGGACAGCGTCGTCGGCACCGCGATCTGGTGCACCTTCGGCGCGCGGAAATCGGGGACGTGGCGCTTGCCGTCCTTCACCACGCTGCGGAATGGCTCGAGCCCGTCGACGTCGCGGATGTCGTGCTCGAGGCAGATGGTGACGGCCTTGCATCCGTCGGTCACCGAGCCGCCGCCGAACGAGACGATGAGATCGCAGCCGGCCTCGCGGGCGGCGTTGGCGCAGGCGACGACAGCGTCGCGCGGCGAGTGCGCGGGCATGTGGTCGAAGACCCCGGCGAAGCGGTCGCCGAGTGCCTTACCGAGCTTTGTCACCTCGTCCGTCTCGCGGTTGAGCGTGCGGCCCGAGAGGATGAAGACGCGCCGCGCGCCGAGCCGGTCGGCCTCGGCGACGACGGCCTCGGCCGCGGGCTTGCCGAAGATGACGCGGTTCATCGCGGTGAAACCCCTCGAGCCGGACTGCATCGGTGCGCTCCTTGGATGATCGCGCTCAGCGCGAGCGGGCCACGGGCCCGCACCCGTGGGGGGGGGGGTCCCCCCCCCGCCCGGCCCCCGATTTTAAACCCGGG
>JBFWQN010000022.1:5411-21950 GCA_050249405.1 Hyphomicrobiaceae bacterium
CGAGCCCGCCCCCTTTTTTCTCCCCGTGCTCAGCGACGGCTCCAGAGCCACTCCATCCTGATGCGGTTGAAGACGTCGGGGTGCTCGACGTTCGGGAAGTGGCGCGCGTCGGGGATGCCGACGTAGCGTGCGCCGGGCACCAGCTCGGCAATCTTCTTGTTGGCCGCGGGCGGCGTGCCCTGGTCGTCG
Organism: Hyphomicrobiaceae bacterium; assembly: GCA_050249405.1. GTDB lineage: Bacteria > Pseudomonadota > Alphaproteobacteria > Rhizobiales > Hyphomicrobiaceae. The sequence continues at coordinate 5,601 of JBFWQN010000022.1, forward strand.
TCGCCGCAGACGACCAGCACCGGCACCTTCACCGACGGCAGCTTCGGCACGAAGTCGAAGTCGAGGATGGCCGCGGCGCAGCCGAGATAGCCGGCAGGCGTGGTGTTGACGATCGTCGAGCGGATCTCCCTCCAGCGCGCCGGATTGCGCGGCTTGAAGGCATCCGTGAACCAGCGCTCCATGGTGCCGTCGCCCAGCGGCTCGAGCGAGCCCGCCTTGCGCACGGTCTCCATGCGGGGGCCCCAGGCCGCGGCACCCCCGGGCGGCGTGCCGGGAGCCGTGTCGCACCACATCGCCGAATGGAGCCGCTGGGCGTGGCCGATGGCGAACGCCTGGCCGATCATGCCGCCGATCGAGAGGCCGATGTAGTGCACCTTCTGGAGGCCGAGGAAATCGAGCGCCAGCGCCACGTCGTCGGCGAGCGCCGCCATCGAGTAGGGGCCGTCGACGGGATCGCTGCCGCCGTGGCCGCGCATGTCGAGGCGCAGGACGCGCCAGCCGCCGGCGAGAAGCGGCGCCATCTGCTCCGCCCACATGCCGCCGTCCGATGAAAGCGAGTGTGTAAAGCACACCACGGGGCCGCTCTCTGGGCCGACGAGGTCGTAGTAGATGCGGCGGTTGCCGGCCTTGATCAGCATGTGCGGTCTCCTGGGTAAGGGCGTGCCGCCGATTTCAGACCATCGGCCGGCACAAGGCAACGGCGACAGTCGTCGGCGGTCGACTTCAGGTACGCCCGGAGCAGTGCGGGGCTCGTTTGAGCGTGGTCATTGTCGTGGAGGCCCACCCGCGCGGACCTGTGCCATGGGCAACGTGCAAGGCCATGCAACGATGAGAGACCACAGGTCGCCGGCCGCGAACGGCGCGCTGCTCCTGGCGGCTTTGCTCGGCATTCTTGCGGCGCTCGTCTGGACCGTTGCAGCATCGGCCGAGGCCAGGAGCCGCTGGTACGGCTTCGAGGTGCAGGCGCCTGCTGGCACGCCGCCCGCACCCGCGATCATCACCTATCGCGGCGAGATCGCCTACCCGTTCGCGGACAATCTCGCCGACATCTGGGCCGGGCTCGAGCCGCTCGCGAAAGACGTCGTGCTCGATCTCGACAGCCCGGGCGGGGAGCTGGCCGAGGCCGAGAAGGCCATCCGTCTCATCGCCGATATGCGGCGCTGGGCACGCGTGACGACGCGCGTTCGTCACGGCACGAGCTGCCTTTCGGCCTGCGCGCTCGTCTTCGCACAGGGCGAGGAACGTATCGCCGGAGGCTCCAGCGCCTGGATGTTTCACGGCGCCTGCGGCCGCTACACCAACGTGCCGTCTCCGGAGCCGACTCGACGCTACATCGCCATACTCGAGACGGCCGGCGTCGCCGCGTCGTTCCTTTGCCGGCTGGGAGACGAAGGGCGCCTTTCCCGCCCGGGCAAGTTCTGGTCGAGCGGTTACGAGCTCTTGCACGTCCACAAGGCCGGCCTCGTGACGCGGCTGCTCGAGAGCTGGCAACCTGAGACAGCCATCGAGCCACCCTTCGACCCCCAGGTGCGCAGCCGCTGAGCGGGCGGCTCCGTGTATCGCTCGCTGTGCATTGGCGGCTTGCGCCCGTCGGAGGGATGGACAAAACTGCGCTCGAACGCGCTGCGCAGATGAACGACGCGGCCGGGTGGAGGGGCGATGGGGCGTCAGCGGAAGGGATGTCACGCGGGCATGTTGGATGCTCGGCGCGATGGCTCGCCCGGCAGGCGGGAGAATCCCTGATGGACGCCGGCATTCTGACCGGGCTCGCGGCAGCGCTCGCGCCGATCAACATCCTTTATGCGCTGATCGGCTGCCTGCTCGGCACGCTGGTCGGAATCCTGCCGGGCCTCGGGCCGGCGTCGGCAATGGCCATCCTGCTGCCGCTCGCCGTGCATCTGCCGCCCGAAGGCTCCATCATCATCATGTCGGGCATCTACTACGGCGCCATGTACGGCGGCTCGACCACGGCGATCCTGATGAACATCCCGGGCGAGGTGTCGTCGGTCGTCACCGCGCTCGACGGCTTTGCCATGACGCGCAATGGCCGCGCCGGCGAGGCGCTGGGCATCGCGGCGATCGGCTCGTTCATCGCCGGCATTGCGGGCACGCTGGCGATTGCCTTCGTCGGGCCCTGGCTCGCGGGTTTCGCCCTCAGCTTCGGCCCTGCGGAGTATCTGGGGCTCGTGATCTTCTCGATGAGCGCGCTCGTCAGCTTTGCGGGCGCCTCGCTCCTGGCGGGAGCAGCGCTCGCGATCGCCGGCATGTGGCTCTCGACGATCGGCATCGATCCGCTGACGGGCACGCAGCGGCTCAATTTCGGCTCGCTGCAGCTCATGCAGGGCTTCGACATCGTTCCGGTTCTGGTCGGGTTGTTCGGCATCGCGGAGGTGCTCACCAGCCTCGAGCAGAAGGTGGCGCAGATCAGCGCTGGCCGCCTCGGCTCCTGGCTGGAGATGATTCCGCGCGGAGCGGAGCTGACGCGGGGGCTCGCGGCCTCGGTCCGGGGCACCGTCCTCGGCTTCGTGATGGGCCTGTTGCCCGGCATGCTGCCGGCGCTGACCGCCTATCTCTCGTACGATGTCGAGAAGCGCATCTCGGCCACACCGGAGCGCTTCGGCAGTGGCATGATCGAAGGTGTCGCTGCCCCGGAGGCGGCCAACAACGCGACGGCCATGGCGGGCTTCATCCCGCTCCTGTCGCTCGGCATCCCGACGAGCCCCGCCCTCGCGATCCTGTTCGGAACGCTGCTCATCAATGGTCTCACTCCCGGCCCGCTGCTCTTCCAGACGCAGGCCGTCCTCACCTGGACCGTGATCGGCAGCATGCTCGTCGCCAACGCCGCGCTCCTTGTCCTCAATCTGCCGCTGGTCGGACTTTGGGCGCGCATCGCCAACGTGCCCTACGCGGTCCTGGGCCCCCTGGTGCTCGCCATCTGCCTGATCGGTGCCTACTCGCCGCGCAACGCCATGTTCGACGTATGGGTGGCCATCGCTTTCGGCGTCATCGGCTATGCGATGCGCCGCCTCGAGCTGCCGCTCGCGCCGCTCGTGCTCGGCTTCCTGCTCGGACCGCTGCTCGAGAAGTCGCTGCGCCAGTCCATCTCCATCGCGGCCTCGCCGTGGGATATCGTCGGCCGACCGATCCCGCTCGCGCTGCTCTTGACCGCAGTGGCGGTTCTCGCGGGCACGCTCTGGATGCGCCGCCGCTCCACCACGGTGGAGAGCCTGATCGAGAAGAGCACCAACGAGGCGTGAGCGGCCTTCGACTTCGCGCACGACAACGACAGAGACGGAGAGAGAACATGGTCGCCAATCGCAGAGCTACGCTGGCGCTCGCCGCCGGGCTCGCCGCCGTGCTGGTCACCGGAGCCGGTGCGCAGGAGAAGTATCCGACCAAGCCGATCGACTTGCTGGTGCCGTTCGCGCCGGGGGCCTCGACCGATACGGGTGGGCGCATCGTCGCCCAGGCGCTGGAGGCCAAGTGGGGCGTTCCCGTTCGCGTGGTCAACAAGCCGGGTGGCAACACGGTGCCGGCGGTCAGCGAGATGATGGCCGCGCGGCCGGACGGCACGACGCTGCTGGTCGACGGCATGCCGCAATCGTCCATGCTCGACACGGTGGTGAAGACGCTGCCGTTCAAGGTGACCGATCGCACGTTCCTCGGCGTTGCCGCCTACACGCCGATCAAGCTGTTCGTGCCGTCGACGAGCCCCTTCAAGACGGTGCAGGAGGTCGCAGCCGCACTGAAGAAGGATCCGGCCTCCTTCACCTGGACATCGATCGGCGGCGCCAGTGGCCTCGATCTCGCATTCCGCCAGTTCGCCAAGGACGTCGGCGTCGATGTGAAGGGCACCCGTGCCGTGGTGACGAAGGGCGGCTCCGAGGCCGTGACGCTCGCCGCTGGCGGGCACGTCATGCTGGGCCTCGGCACGTATCCCGGCGCCGTGGCGGCGCTGCAGGCCGGCAAGCTGCGCATGGTGGCCGTCGCCTCGCACGAGCGCTGGCCGAACCTGCCTGAGACGCCGACCGGCAAGGAGGCCGGCTATCCGTCGCTCGACGTGCCGTTCTGGGTGGGTTTCTCGGGCCCCCCGAAGCTCGCGCCGCACATCGTGGCGGCCTGGACCAAGGCGCTGGCCGAGGTCGTCGCCGACCCGGCGGTGAAGGAGCGTATGGCGAAGGTCGGCCTCAAGGACCTCTACGAGGACGCAGCCGGCATGGCGGCCCGTGTCGCGCGCGAGCGGGGCCAGATTCAGGATCTCTACAAATAGGCAGCTACCGAGCCGGCGGCACGGACTTGCCGGCGCCGGCTCTTGCAGCGACAAATGGCAAAAACTGACATGTCGAGGGAGGCTCTCATGACTTGGCTGAAAAAGGGGCTGGTGCTTGCGCTGGCGTGCAGCGGCCTGGCGCCAGCGGTGCGGGCCGAGGTGTCCGAGGTGGTGCTCGGGCAGCAGTTCGGCGCCGTCTACCTGCCGCAGATGGTGATGGAGAGCGAGAAGCTCGTCGAGAAGCACCTGGCTGCAGCCGGCATGGGCGACGTGAAGGTGCGGTGGGCCAAGCTCGGCGGACCCGCCGCGCTAAACGACGCGATGATCTCCGGCAGCCTGCATTTCGCCTCGCAGGGCGTGCCGTCGATGGCCGTGATCTGGGACAAGACGCGCAACAACATCGGCGTCAAGGCGCTGGGCGCCAACGCCAACAACAACATCTGGCTCAACACCAAGAACCCGAACGTCAAGTCGCTCGCGGATTTCACCGAGAAGGATCGCATCGCGATCCCCTCGCTGAAGGTCTCCACGCAGGCGCTGATGCTGCACATCGCTGCCGCGAAGCTGTGGGGGCCGTCCAACTACACCAAGCTCGACAACATCACGGTGGCGCTCGCCCACCCGGACGCGCTCGCCGCAGTGACGAACCCCGGACACGAGATCACCACGCATTTCGCGACCTCGCCGTTCCACGAGGGCGAGATGAAGGTGGCCGGCATCCGCACGGTGACCACGGCCTACGACATCATGGGAGGACCGTTCTGCGGCCTCACGTTCACCTCGAACGAGAAATTCCGCAAAGAGAACCCGAAGGTCTTCGCAGCCGTCTCGAAAGCCTTCGACGAGAGCTTCCAGTGGATCAACGCCGACAAGCGGCGCGCTGCGCAACGCTACATCGAGCTTGCCAAGGAGAAGCGGATGACCGAGGACGAGCTGACGAAGCTGCTCGGCTCGCCTGACATGGAATACACGAAGGTGCCGAAAAACGTCGGCAAGATGGTCGATTTCATGCACTCGATCGGCACGGTCAAGACGAAGCCCGCCTCCTGGAAGGATATGTTCTTTCCCGAGGTGCACGACCTGCCGGGCAGCTGAGCGGCGCGCGCACTGCCTGCCGCCGCACCTTCGAGACACGAGAATGCGAGGAGCCGCCGTCCGTGAACCCGATGCCTCAAGCCAAGGCACCGCTGCTCCAGGTGAGCGGCGTCACGCTGCAATACAAGACGCGTGAGCACCTCGTCACCGCCACCTATCGGGTGAGCTTCGACGTGCTGCCCTCGGACCGCTTCGTGCTCCTCGGTCCGTCGGGTTGCGGGAAATCGACGCTGCTGAAGGCGGTCGGCGGCTACATGGCGCCGACCGAAGGCACGCTGAAGCTGAAGGGCCAGGTCATCCGCCGGCCCGGCCCGGATCGCTGCATGGTCTTCCAGGAGTTCGACCAGCTGCTGCCGTGGAAGACGGTCAAGCGCAACGTCATGTTCGGGCTCGAGGCCTCCGGCAAGCTCCGCGGCAAGGCGGCCGAGGACAAGGCCATGCAGTATATCGAGAAGGTCAACCTGACGAAATTCGCGGACAGCTATCCGCATACCCTCTCGGGAGGCATGAAGCAGCGCGTCGCCATTGCCCGCGCCATGGCGATGGAGCCCGACATCCTGCTGATGGACGAGCCCTTCGCCGCACTCGACGCATTGACCCGGCGCAAGATGCAGGAGGAGCTCCTGCAACTCTGGGAGGACACGAAATTCTCGGTGCTCTTCGTCACGCACTCGATCCCCGAGGCCGTGCTCGTCGGCAACCGCATCCTGCTGCTCTCGCCGCATCCAGGCCAGGTGAAGGCCGAGATGAACAGCGACGGCAGCGATCCCGCCGATGCTTCCGGCGCCAAGCTGTCCGACCGCATCCACGACATGCTGTTCGCGGAGCAGGTCGAGGAAACGGGAGCGCACGTGGCATGAGCAACGCCCCTGGCACGACCGGCGTGCACAACCACCGGCCCGAGCACTTCCGCGAGACCGCGCTCAACAGGGAGTTCGGCGTCGTCGAGAAGCCGCTGACGATCTGGGAAAAGCTCTACAACAATGGCGCGATCCGGAAGACGGTGCTCGTCCTGCTGCTCGGCGCCATCTGGGAGGCCTACGCACGCCATCTCGACAATCCACTGCTCGTGCCGACGCTCACCTCGACGCTGCAGGCATTCTGGGAGGCCATCGTCCAGGGCGAGCTGCCGGGCCGCGCACTGACCTCGATCCGTCTGCTCCTCCAAGGCTATGGCATCGGCCTCGCGCTGGCGCTCGTGCTCACGGCCGTCGCCATGACGTTCCGCATCGGCAACGACCTGCTCGAGACGCTGACCTCGATGTTCAACCCGCTGCCGGCCATCGCGCTGCTGCCGCTGGCGCTCATCTGGTTCGGGCTCGGCGACAAGAGCATCATCTTCGTCGTCGTGCACTCGGTGCTGTGGGCGGTCGCGCTCAACACTCACTCGGGTTTCCGCGCGGTGTCGAACACGCTGCGCATGGTCGGGCGCAACTACGGGCTCGGCGGTATCGGCTTCGTGACGAAAGTGCTGATTCCGGCTGCGTTTCCGTCCATTCTCACGGGCCTCAAGATCGGCTGGGCGTTCGCGTGGCGCACACTGATCGCGGCCGAGCTGGTCTACGGCGCGGCATCCGGCAAGGGAGGCCTCGGCTGGTTCATCTACGAGGCGAAGAACCAGCTCGAGATCCCGGCGGTGTTCGCGGGGCTGTTCACGGTGATCATGATCGGGCTGCTGGTCGAGAACCTGATCTTCCGCTCGATCGAGGCGCGCACCGTTCGCAAGTGGGGCATGCAGACCTGAGACGCCGCCGGCCGATGCGCCGGGGGCTTCAGCCTCCGAACCACCAGCATTCGCGCGGATGAATATGCCGTGCCGTGCTCAGCCATCCCAGCCGTAGTCGCGGCGGGCGGCGTCGCGGCTCACGAGCCCGTCGGCGACGTCGGCGGCAACGTGCGCGGTGTCGCGCTGGCGGGCCTCGCCATAGCCCGCGCCTCCCGCCTCGACGATGCGCATGGTCGTGCCGGGGGCGATCTCGATGCGGCCCTTGGCATGCACGGTGGCGCCGGCGATCTCGTGCCGCCGCAGCGTGCCGTCACCGCCGCCGAAGATGCCCCGTGCCGGGTGCACGGTGCGATTGCCCATCCCGAGCGAGACCAGGATGTTGCCGGTATCGTTGCGGATGGTCACCTCCTGGCCGAGACCACCACGCCAGCGGCCCGGCCCGCCCGAGTCCGGCAGCAGTCGCTTCTCGACCACCGACGTGTGGGTGAGCGCCTCCCAGACCTCGACAGGCACGACGGCCATGTTCGAGGGATGCGGGAGCGTCGACCAGCCGTCGAGGCCGCGGAGCGCGCCATAGCCGCCCGAAGCGAAATAGAGCGCCGTGAAGGGCCGGCCATCGCGGCGCGTCCCCTGGAACGTGACGAGGTTCATCATGCCGCTGTCAGCTTGCACCTCGGCGGGGGCAGCCTCGGCGAGCGCACCGTAGATCAGTGGCGTGATGAAATGGCCCATCGCATGCCGCCCGCCGGTGGGAAAGGGTGGCAACGCATTCAGAATGCAGCCGGGCGGGGCCTTCGTCGTGATCGGCGCGGCCGATCCCTGGTTGTTCGGGATCGACGGCAGCGTCAGCGATTTGATGGCGTGCAGCACCATCGCGTTCGTGTAGCAGAAGGGCACGTTGACGCCGGCGCGAACGCAGCCCGTGGTGCCCGCGAAGTCGGCGGTGACCGTCTCGCCCGTCTTGATGATCTCGACGGCGAGCTCGACGTCCTCGGCGAAGCCCTCGACCTTGATCCGGTTGCGATAGCGGCCGTCCTTCAGCTCGGCGAGTCTGGCGCGCATCCGTGTCTCGGACTGGCTGCGGATGGCGGCCGACAGCCCGGCGAGATCGTCGAGGCCGTACTCGTCCATGAAGGCGTTGACCTCGCGGGCGCCGACCTCCGAGCAGGCCACGTTGGCCATCACGTCGCCCATCGTCTGCTCGGGCACGCGCACGTTTGTGCGGATGATCTCGACCACCAGCTCGTTGAGGCGCCCCGCGTCGTAGAGCTTGAGTATCGGCAGGCGCAAGCCTTCCGCATAGACCTCGGTCGCGGAGGAGCCGAACCCGGCGCCGCCGATGTCGGGGAGGTGCGTGATCGACACGCAATAGGCGACGATCCGGCCTTTGCGGAACACCGGCCGCATCACGGTGATGTCGAACAGGTGCCCCGTGCCGAGCCAGGGGTCGTTCGTCACGATGATGTCGCCGTCGCGCAGCGTCTCGGCCGGAAACCGCTTCAGCATGTGGCGCGCGGTGACCGGCGCCGAGCCGATGAAGGCCGGGATGCCGAAGGTGCCCTGCGCGATGGTGTTGGTCTCGGCGTCGAGCACGCAGCAGGTCAGATCGTAGCTCTCGTAGACGATGGTCGAGAACGACGATCGGACGAGCGTCGAGACGATCTCGTCGGTCAGCGCGACGAGGCGATCCCACATGATGCCGAGCGACACGGCGTCGATGGATTTGGTGGCGATGTCGTTCACGGCGCTCAGTCCTTCCCCGCCAGATCCAATTCCGCGACCAGGTTCAGTCGCTGATCGACCGTCACGCGATCGCCGGCGCCGACAACCACGGTCGATTCGCGCTCCTCGATCAGGCACGGACCGGCGAGGGCCATGCCGGGCTTCAAAGCGTAGCGGTCGTAGACCGGCCAGTCGGTGAGGCGTCCGGCGCTCGCGTCGTAGGCGCGGCGGGTGCCTTTGCGGGCGCTCGCGTCGGCCGAGGCGCCGGCCAGCTCGTAGCTTTCTCCGAGTCCCGTCGCTGGCCCGATCGCCTCGACCTTCCAATTGACGATCTCGGCCGGCTCGTCGAGGCGCAGCGTGTAGATGCGCTGGTAGGCGGCGCCGAACAGCTCCTCGATCTGGCCGAAGAGCGGCTCTGCGCTGGCGCTGTCCGGCAGCGTCACCTCGATCTCGTGACCCTGGCCCTGGTAGCGCATGTCGAGACGGCGCACGATGCGGATGTCCCGCCGGGCCACGCCCGCCTCGACGAGCACGCGCGAGGCATCCGCCTCGAGGGTCGCCAGCTGTGCGCCGAATGCACCCGCATCGAGATCGGCGACGTGCACCCGCCGAGACCGCGCCACCTCGAAGGCGAGCGGCGATTCGAGCAGTCCGAGCGCCGACATGACGCCAGCCGCCACGGGGAAGATCACGCGCGGGATCTTGAGCTTTCGCGCGATGCGCAGTGCATGCAGCGGTCCGGAGCCGCCGAACGCCACCATGCTCGAGGCGCGGTAGTCGAAGGCGCGCTCCGTCGCATGGATGCGGAAGGCGCGCGCCACGTCCTCGCAGATGATGTCGTGAATGCCGAACGCGGCGCGCAAGGTCTCGACGCCCAGTCGCCTGGCCACGCCCTCGGCGATCGCGCGTTCCGCAGCGGCGAGGTCGAGGCTCATCTTGCCGCCGAGGAAGAACGCGGGATCGAGATAGCCGAGCATCAGGTTGGCGTCGGTGAGCGTGGGCTGCGTGCCGCCCTGGCCGTAGCAGGCGGGCCCCGGCTGGGCGCCGGCACTGCGCGGGCCGACCTTCAGGAGACCGCGCTCGTCGACGTCGGCGATGGAGCCGCCGCCCGCGCCGATCTCGATCATGTCGATGACCGGGATGCGCACGGGCATGCCGCTGCCGCGCCGGAACTCGTAGGTGCGCGCCACCTCCATCTCGTATTTCTTGACGGGCTCGCCGCCCTTGACGAGCGCGCCCTTCGCCGTGGTGCCGCCCATGTCGAACGAGAGCAGGCTCGTCAGGTCGAGGGCGCGTCCGTGCGCGGCGCTCATGAGGGCGCCGGCCGCCGGGCCGGACTCGAGCGCGCGGACCGGATAGCGCCGCGCCGTCGTCGTCGTCAGCATGCCGCCCGACGAGGCCATGATGTAGAGCCTGCCGCGAAAGCCGCGCGCGCCGAGCCCCTGCTCGAGCCGTGCCACGTAGCTGTCGAACATGGGGCCGGTAAAGGCGTTGACCGTGGTGGTCGTCCAGCGCTCGAACTCCCGCATGCTCTGGAACACGTCGGCCGAGCAGGAGACGAACAGGCCCGGTGCCTCGGCGGCGATGATCGCGGCCGCGCGGCGCTCGTGGTCCGGGTTGGCGTACGCATTCAGGAAGCAGACGGCGACCGCCTCGACACCGAGCTCGCGGAAGCGGCCAGCCGCGCCGCGGACCGCTTGCTCGTCGAGCGGCGTCTCGACCGAGCCGTCGAAGCGAATACGCTCGGCGACCTCAATCCGATGTCGCCGTGCCGCCAGCGGCGCCGGATACGTGATGCGCAGATCGAACAGGTCGTAGCGGCGCTCGAACCCCATATCCATGATGTCGGTGAAGCCCGCCGTGCCGAGCATGCCGGTGACGGCGCCCTTCCTCTCGATCACGGCGTTGGTCACAAGCGTCGTGCCGTGCACGATCTCGGCGATGTCGCCGAGCGCGACACCGCTTTCCCCGGCAAGGGCGGCCACGCCCTCGATCACGGCACGGGACGGATCGTCGGGGGTCGTCAGCCGCTTGTGGATGGCAAGCCGGCGGCGCAAGCCCTCATGCAACGCAAAATCGGTGAACGTGCCGCCGATATCGACCCCGATCCTGAGCATTGCCGGTCTTGTCCCTTCCTCGCGCGACCTACTGTCTCCGGGCGAGATCGTGGCACGGCGGCTCGGGCGATGAAAAGGTGCCGATCGGACGCGGGGAGGGCGGAGCACTCAGCCGTAGCGGGCGAGCGCCTCGGCGCGGGCGGACAGGAACTCGACGCCGACGAAGGTGCCGCGGCGATGGCGCAGCCCGCATTCGACCTCGAACAGGTCGCCCGGAATCTGCAGGCGGAACTGCAGCGGCACGAAGGCATCGTAGGTGAGCTCGAGCCCGGCACCCATGGCCGTGATGTTGTGCACGGTGCACGGCACGTAGACGCCCCATTCGAGGCGGATGCGGGCAGCGAGCGAGACGAGGCGCCGGTCGCGGGCTCGGCGCTCGGTCCACTGGGCTTGTCGATTCATGCTCTGTCCTGTCGAACGCGGCGAGTGGCCGGCTCACAGTTAGCGCCTCCATTTTGACGCCGGCTGAATCGCCACCGAGGCATTCGAGCTAAATTCAGCTGGTCCGTTCACCCTGCTTCGCAGCGCCGCGGGAATTCACGGGCGCAGGCCTTGCAATAGCCCGGTCGATCGCTTTTCTGAGGGCCAAGCACCTGCACTTGGAGGCTTTCCGGCATGGCACGCATGGCACCCCGTCCCGTAATGCTCGTGGTTCTCGACGGCTGGGGCTGGCGCGAGGAGACGGCCGACAATGCCGTGCGCATGGCGCGGACGCCGTCGTTCGATCGGCTGTGGGCGGCGGGGCCGCGCGCGTTCCTCAAGACGTCGGGGCTCGACGTGGGGCTGCCCGAAGGCCAGATGGGCAACTCCGAGGTCGGGCATCTGAATATCGGCGCGGGCCGCATCGTCATGCAGGATCTGCCGCGCATCGACCTCGCGGCGAGGGACGGCACGCTCGAGCGCCTGATCGATGCGAGCGGTCTCATCGAGAAAGTGAAGGCTGCGCGCGGCCGCTGCCACATCATGGGGCTGATGTCGCCCGGCGGCGTCCATTCGCATCAGTCGCATGCGGCGGCCGTGGCGCGGGCGCTGGTGGCGCGCGGCGTTCCGGCGGTGGTGCACGCCTTCACCGACGGCCGCGACACGCCGCCACAATCGGCAGCCGAGGACATGCGCCGCCTCGCGGCCGAGCTGCCTCCTGGCGTGCCGATCGCCACGGTGGTCGGTCGCTATTTCGCAATGGATCGCGACAAGCGATGGGAGCGGGTCGAGCAGGCCTACGACCTGATCGTATCGGGCACGGGCGCCCGGCATGCCACGGCCGTGGAGGCGGTCGATGCGGCCTATGCGCAGGGCAAGTTCGACGAGTTCGTCCCGGCCGCCGCCATCGGGGGCTACGAGGGCGCACGCGACGGCGATGCCATCATCTCGATCAACTTCCGCTCCGACCGGATGCGCGAGATCCTGGCGGCGCTACTCATCCCGGGCTTCGACGGCTTCGCGCGCAAGCGCGTCGTGACATTCTCCGCTGCGGTCGGCATGGCCTCCTACGGCGACGCGCTCGATCCCCACTGCGGCACGCTCTTTCCTCGTGAGGAGCTGACGATGGGGCTCGGAGAGACGGTCGCCAGGGCCGGCCGCCAGCAAGTGCGCATGGCCGAGACCGAGAAGTACCCGCACGTCACGTTCTTCTTCTCGGGCGGACGCGAGGCGACCTACGAGGGAGAGGACCGCATCCTGGTGCCTTCGCCGAAGGTCGCGACCTACGACCTCCAGCCCGAGATGTCCGCGCCGGAGCTCACCGAGAAAGCCGTGGCCGCGATCAAGTCGGGCAAATACGACCTCGTGGTTCTGAACTTCGCCAATCCCGACATGGTGGGCCACACGGGCAGCCTGCCGGCGGCGATCAAGGCGGTCGAGACGGTGGACACCGGCCTCGGAAAGATCGCCGAGGCGGTGGCGGCGATGGGCGGCGCGCTGCTCGTCACGGCCGACCACGGCAATTGCGAGCTGATGCGCGATCCTGCCACCGGCGGCCCGCACACCTCGCACACGACCAATGTCGTGCCCGTCATGCTCGCGGGCGTGTCCGGCGCCAGCCTCCACGACGGCCGCCTTGCCGACATCGCCCCGACGCTGCTGCAACTCATGGGCGTGCCGCAGCCGAAGGAGATGACGGGGCGGTCGCTGCTCGACTGAGGTCCGCGGCAGGCTGCACGGTGCAGCCGTCGCTGGCCGCCTTACGGACCGATGTCGGAGGTCTCGTCGGTCCAGACCCGAAAGCTCTCGAGCGTGTTCGGCCCGAAGGTCGTGGTGATGGCCACGTCCGCGGCGTCCCGTCCGCGCGCGATCAGCACGCGGCCGACTTTCGGCACGTTGTTGCGCGGGTCGAACACGTGCCATTGCCCGCCGAGGTAGGCCTCGAACCAGGCCGCGAAATCGCCCGGCGGATAGGGCGGCGGCGTGCCGACGTCGCTGATATAGCCCGTGCAGTAGCGGGCCGGGATATTGAGGGCTCGGCAGAACGCGATGGCCAGATGGGCATAGTCGCGACAAACGCCCTGGCTTTCGCGATAAGCCTCGGCCGCCGTCCGGCTCACGCGCGCATGCTGATAGCCGAATGCAATCCGGTTGTGGACGAAATTGCAGATGCCCTCGACGCGCGCCCAGCCCGGACGGAGGTGCCCGAATTCCTGCCAGGCCAGCGTCTGCAAAAGATCGCTTTCGCAAAAGCGGCTCGGCAGCAGGAAAACGAGCGTCTCCTCGGGCAAAGCCTCGACAGGCACCTGCGTCGCCGACGGCGTCACCGGATCGGGAAGCCCCGTATCGGCAATGATGGCGTCGGTCGAGATCGAGACATGACCGGCGGGAGCGACGATGCGGCAGCACCAGTTGCCGAAACCGTCCCGGTACCCGGTGATTGGCACCGATGGCTGGATTCGTATGTGGTCCGGGCTCACGAGGTCGGAAACGCGCGAGAAATGCACGTTGAGCATCAGGATCATCGGTGTGCGATCTGGAAACGCATACCTCAACTCGTAGCCGATCCGCAGTTTCATGCGGACCGCTCGCATCGTCCAAAAGATGTTTTCATGAAAACAGAATAGCACTTGCGGGCGGGGAACGTGCGAAAATCGGCGACTGAAAAACAGGCGCCGATTTTCGTGGCCCGGGCTGAGACGCGGCTCGCGTCTCAGGTTTGCATGAAGCCGTTCAGGTCCGGCGTCGCCATCGTGCGATCCAGGTAGCCGAACGTGCCGTGCTCCTTCACCTCGCGCGCGGCATCGAGAAGTCCGGTCATGGCGGCGCGGTAGAGCGAGGTGGCGAGGCTGACGCGACGCACGCCCGCGGCTTCCAGCGCCTGCACCGACGGGCACTTGCCCTTGATGCCGCCCATGAAGTTGAACGGCTTCTTGAGGCTGGCGCACACTTTCCGGATCGCATCGAGATCGGGCAGCCCCGGCGCCATCAGCACGTCGGCGCCGGCCGCCTCGTAGGCCTGGAGGCGGCGGATGGTGTCGTCGAGGTCGGGATTGCCACGGATGAAGTTCTCGCAGCGTGCGGTGAGCGCGAACGGGAACGGTGCCCCGCGCGCGGCGGCGACCGCGGCCTTGGTGCGCTCGACCGCGAGATCGTGCGGGTAGGTGGCCTTGCCGGAGTAGTCCTCGATCGAGCCGCCGACGAGGCCCACCGCGATGGCCCCGGCAATGGTGACCGCGGCGTCGGCCGTCGTATCACCGAAGCCGTTCTCGAGGTCGGCCGAGACGGGAAGGTCGGTCGCCTCGACGATCGCCTTGGCGTGGGCGAGCGACTCGGCACGCGTGATGCGCCCATCGCGGCGGCCGAGCATTCCCGCCGCCGCACCGCTCGACGAGGCAAGCGCCGGGAAGCCGAGCGAGGTCAGCATGCGGGCCGACCCCGCGTCCCAGGCATTGGCGATCACGAACGCGCCCGGACCGGCGTGGAGCGCGGCAAGGCGCTGGGCTTTCTCGGCTTGGGATGCGGACATGGCGGCCTCCGGGTTGTCGGGCGCTGAGCTGGGCGCGGCGCTTCGGGTTCGAGGCAGCGTAGCGCACTGTCGCGCGGAGTGCGAAGTCCTGCGGCTGCGCCAAAGGACAGCCGCCAGTGGAGGAGCCGACCACACCCATCCAACATCTTGCGTTCCCGGCCGGAGCGGTCGAGGGCGTAGCCCGAGGCGAGCGGAGAGCCGGGACCTTTCGCGTCGCAGCCGGGGCCGCAGCCGCGAAGGCCCCGGCTCTGCGCCATCGCGCCGGGGCGCGACGGCTCCGGCCGGGCATGCAAGGGGATGGTCGAGAGACGGCATGTGCCGACGTGTTACCGGCCCATCTGGCGAGCCATCTCGAGCCCGAAGGCGAGGAGATCGGTGCAATTCCCCACCGCCGCCCTACGCCGCCGCGCTCCTGCCGACCGCCATGACAAAACCCTCGTAGCCTTTGGCGGCGACCTCGGCGCAGTGCTGGCGGTAGCGGCCGACGCCGCCGATGTAGGGCATGAACACGCGCGGCTTGCCCGGCACGTTGGCGCCCATGTACCAGGACGCCGCCGACGGATAGAGCGTTTTGCCGGCCACCTCGTTGACGTGCGCCACCCAGTCGTCCTCGGCCTTCTGGGTCGGCTCGATGACGCTCATCTGGCGGCTGCCCATGTGGGCGAGGCAATCGGTGATCCAATCGACGTGCTGCTCGATCGACACCATCATGTTCGATAGCACGGAGGGGCTGCCCGGCCCGGTGATCATGAACATGTTGGGGAAGTCGGCGCACATGAGACCCAGATAGGTGCGCGGCCCCGCCTCCCACTTCTTGCGCAGCTCCGCACCGCGACGGCCGCGGATGTCGATCTTGAGCAGCGTCCCCGTCATGGCATCGAAGCCGGTGGCGAAGACGATGGCGTCGAGCTCGTGGCTTGCGCCCTTCGTGCGGATGCCCGTCGGAGTGATCTCCTCGATGGGGCTCGCCTTGAGGTCGACCAGCGATACGTTCGGCCGGTTGTAGGTCTCGAAATAGTGGGTGTCGGCGCAGATGCGCTTGGTGCCGATCGGATAGTCCTTGGGCGCCAGCAGATCGGCCGTCTGCGGGTCCTTGACGATGGCGCGGATCTGCTCGCGCACGAACTCGGCGGCGGTGTCGTTGGCGGCCTTCGAGGTGATGAGATCGTTGTACGACGCCATGAACGTGGTGCCGCCGGTGATCCACCGCTGCTCGTAGTTGCGCCGCCGTGTCGTCTCCGGCACCTCGAGCGCCGACTGGTCGTTGAAGTTGGCGAGGATGCCGTTGCGCGTCGTGCGCGCCTCGGCCCGGCGCCGCTCGTAGTCGGCTTTCCACTGGCCCTCGTAGTCCGGTGTCATCGGGCCGTTGCGCGCGGGAATCGAGTAGTTGGGCGTGCGCTGGAACACGGTGACGTGCGCCGCGTGCTCGGCGATCACGGGAATGGCCTGGATGGCCGACGAGCCGGTGCCG